>NZ_JAALEC010000192.1:0-5579 GCF_014145205.1 Dietzia sp. DQ11-44 | reverse complement strand
TCCCGCCCAGCGCCAGGGCGAGGATCGCGACCGCCACGCGGCGGGGGGTCGGCGCGGGGCCGGTGGCGGGGCTCGTGGTCACCGGAGCAGGCTACGCCCACCCCTGCGCGGGCCCGCCCTGACAGACCCGATCAGGGGGCGGTGCGCATGAGGCGCCGACCGCCGTAGACCACCAGGAACGCGGTGACGTACATGACGATGCTGTAGACGGCGGCGGCCAGCCCCACCTCCTCGTCGCCGATCACGGTGAAGGCGATGAGCAGGGTCAACGTGGTGTTCTTGATGCCGAACTCGACCGCGATCGCGATCTGCTCGGCGCGGCGCAGACGGCACACCCAGGCGAGCAGTCCGCCCACCACGATCAGAGCCAGGTTCAGGACGACGACCGCGGGTCCCACGGCCACGACGAGGTCGACGATGCGGTCCCTCTCGCCGAGCACGATGCCCACGATGAGCAGCACCAGGACGACGAGTCCGACGATGCCCACGAAGCGCTCGATGCGGGCGGCCAGGGCGGGCCTCCTCGCGCGGAGGAGCATGCCGAGAAGGACCGGGATGAGGATGACACCCAGGAGGAGCCCGAAGGTCTGGCCGAGCGGGACGGTCACCTCGGCGTCGGAGGCCCCCGGGATGACCCGCGCGCCGATACCGAACCACATCGGCAGCGTGAGGATCACGGCCACGGAGGTCAGGGCGGTGAGGATGACCGACAGCGCGACGTTGCCGCGGGCCAGATAGGTGATGAGGTTGGACGTCGCCCCGCCGGGGGTCGCCGCGACCAGGACGACGCCGAGGGCCAGCATCGCGGGGAGCCCGAAGACCAGGGCCACGACCACGCCCGTCAGCGGCACCAGGACCAGCTGGCCGAACAGTCCGACGATCGTGGCCCACGGCGACCTGGCCTGGACCGCGAAGTCCTCCTTGGTCAGGCTGAGCCCGATGCCGACCATGATGATCGCCAGCGCGACGGGCAGGCCTATGTCGATCAGGGGACTCTGGTCCACGTGGTGCTCCTCGGGTGCTCGCGGGTCGGCGGACGGCGGCCCTCATGTGAGATGGACCACTGTCCGACACCGTAGCCGCTCAGGCGCGAGCCCTCCTGAGGTTCTGGTCCAGGGCGGCGAGGAAATCCTCGGTGGTGAGGTGGTCCTGGTCCTCGCCGACCAGGAGGGCGAGATCCTTGGTCATCTGGCCGCCCTCGACGGTCGAGATGACGACGTCCTCGAGTTGGTGCGCGAACTCGATGACCTCGGGGGTGTTGTCGAGAGTGCCCCGGTGCTCGAGCCCGCGGGTCCAGGCGAAGATCGACGCGATCGGGTTGGTGGAGGTGGGCTCGCCCTGCTGGTGCCGCCGGAAGTGGCGGGTGACCGTCCCGTGCGCGGCCTCGGCCTCGCAGGTCTTCCCGTCCGGAGTGAGCAGGACCGAGGTCATCAGGCCGAGCGAGCCGAAGCCCTGGGCCACCGTGTCGGACTGCACGTCGCCGTCATAGTTCTTGCAGGCCCAGACGTACCCGCCCTCCCACTTGAGCGCGGAGGCGACCATGTCGTCGATGAGTCGGTGCTCGTAGGTCAGGTCGGCGGCGTCGAAATCCGCCTTGAACTCGCGGTCGAAGACGTCCTGGAAGATGTCCTTGAACGCGCCGTCGTAGGCCTTGAGGATCGTGTTCTTGGTGGACAGGAACACCGGGTAGTCGTGCTGCAGGCCGTAGTTGAACGAGGCGCGTGCAAAATCCGCGATCGACTCGGTGAAGTTGTACATCCCCATGACCACACCGCCGTCGTCCGGCATCTCGACGATCTCGTGCTCGATCGGCTCGGAACCGTCGGCCGGCGTGTAGGTGATGGTGACAGTGCCCGCTCCGGGCACCCTGAAGTCGGTGGCGCGGTACTGGTCGCCAAAGGCGTGCCGGCCGACGATGATCGGCTTGGTCCAGCCGGGCACCAGGCGGGGGACGGTGGAGATGATGATCGGTGCGCGGAAGATCGTCCCGCCGAGGATGTTGCGGATCGTGCCGTTCGGCGAGCGGTACATCCGCTTGAGACCGAACTCCTCCATCCTGGACTCGTCCGGGGTGATGGTGGCGCACTTGACCCCCACCCCGTGCTTCTTGATGGCGTTGGCGGCGTCCACGGTGATCTGGTCGTCCGTGGCATCACGGCTGGAGATGCCGAGGTCGTAGTACTCGAGGTCCACGTCCAGGTAGGGATGGATGAGTTCGTCCTTGATGAACTTCCAGATGATGCGGGTCATCTCGTCGCCGTCGAGCTCGACGACCGTCCCCTCCACCTTGATCCTGGACATCGGACCCTCTCTCCCCGCTCGCCCTTCTGGGGCCCGCGCCGTCGACGGTAGTGTGATGTGCGCCTCATCTTACGGATTCGTCCGGTCCCACCAGAGACCGCTCCGCACCGTTACCCCTCGTTGCCGCCGCCGAGCGGCTTAGGCTAACCTCTCCCCAGGTCATGAGTTCCAGCGACAAGCCCCGGCTCGCTGGACGGCAACCCTCCACCGCGGTGGGGTGCCCCGGGAGACGACCTGGCCACCACCCACCCGGGTGACAGGCAAGCGCGGGTCCGCTGTCGTCAAGCGGCCGGACCCTTCTGACGAGAGGAGGGGCTCCGCCCCTATGACGTACGACAACAGCAATCCCGACTGGGCCTTCGAGACCCGCCAGATCCACGCCGGCCAGCCCGTCGACTCCGACACCGGTGCGCGCAATCTGCCGATCTACCAGACCACCTCGTACGTCTTCGCGGACGCCAAGCAGGCCGCGGACCGGTTCGCGCTCGCCGAGATGGGCCCGATCTACACCCGGATCACCAACCCCACGGTCGCCGCCGCGGAGGATCGCATCGCGTCGCTCGAGGGCGGCGTCGCCGGGCTGCTCTTCGCGTCCGGCCAGGCCGCCGAGACCGCGGTCATCCAGGCGATCGCGCAGTCCGGTGGCCACGTGGTGGCCTCCCCCCGCCTCTACGGCGGTACCGACACCCTGCTCCGGCACACGCTGCCCAAGTACGGCATCGAGACCACGTTCGTGGAGAACCCGGACGACCCCGCCTCCTGGCAGGCGGCGGTACGGCCGGACACCAAGCTGTTCTACGGCGAGTCCATCTCGAACCCGCTGAACGACATCCTCGACATCCCGGCGATCGCCGAGGTCGCGCACCGCAACCAGGTTCCGCTCGTCATCGACAACACGGTGGCCACCCCGTACCTCATCCGCCCGCTGGAGCTGGGGGCGGATGTCGTCGTCTCCTCGGCCACCAAGTACCTCGGCGGCCACGGCGCCTCCCTCGGCGGCGTCCTGGTCGACGGCGGGAAGTTCGACTGGCGCGTGCAGCGGGACGGGCAGGACGTGTTCCCGTCCTTCACCACCCCGGATCCCGCGTACCACGGTCTGGTCTACGCCGACCTCGGGGCGCCCGCCCTCGCGCTCAAGGCCCGCGTGACGCTCCTGCGCGACACCGGCGCGGCGGCCTCCCCGTTCAACGCGTGGACCCTGGTCCAGGGCATCGACACCCTGAGCCTGCGCATCGAGCGCCATGTGTCCAACGCGCAGCGGGTGGCCGAGTGGCTCGAGGCGCGCGAGGACGTGGCGGGCGTCCAGTACGCCGGCCTGGCCTCCTCGCCGTACAACGCGCTGCAGAAGACGCTGTCCCCCAAGGGTGCGGGCGCGATCGTCACGTTCGACCTCGCGGTGCCGCAGGGCGCGTCCGAGGAGGACATCAAGGCGAGGGCGTGGACGTTCATCGACGCGCTCAAACTGCACTCGTGCCTGGTCAACATCGGCGACGTCCGGTCGCTGGTGTGCCACCCGGCCACCACCACCCATTCCCAGGGCACGCCCGAGGCCAACGCGATCGCCGGGGTCACCACGGCGACCGTCCGTCTGTCGGTGGGCATCGAGGCCGTCGACGACATCATCGGTGACCTCGAGCTCGGTTTCGCCGCGCTCTCCTGACGTCCGCCCGCATGGTCCGCCCCACCGATCCACTCGCGCTGTTGCCCCCGGGCGACGGCACCCTCGGCCGTGTCGCCATCGGCGACCTCACGCTGGTCACGGGTGTCGTCCTCCCGGGGGTGACCCTCGCGGTGCAGCGGTGGGGCCGGATCTCGGAGGACCGGTCCAACATCGTCCTGGTCGAACACGCGCTGACCGGGGACTCCCACGTGGTCGGCTCCGTGGACTCGCTCCACCCGACGCCCGGGTGGTGGAACGGACTCGTCGGGCCCGGGCTGCCGCTGGACACCGACCGCTACTGCGTGCTGTCGGTCAACGTGCTCGGCGGGTGTCGGGGGTCGACGGGCCCCAGTTCACTGCACCCCGACGGCCACTACTGGGGCGCCCGCTTCCCGGCCGTGTCCGTCCGCGACATGGTGGAGGCCGAGCGGGTCCTGGCCGACCTGCTGGGGATCGAGCGGTGGGCCGCGGTGGTCGGCGGTTCCATGGGCGGGGCCAGGACCCTCGAGTGGATGGTCACCCATCCGGACCGCGTCCGGGCGGGCTGTGTCCTCGCGGTCGGGGCGCGCGCCTCCGCGGACCAGATCGGGGTGCAGACCGCGCAGATCATGGCCGTGACCTCCGACCCCCACTGGCAGCAGGGCGGGTACCACGGCACCGGCCGCACCCCCGTCGCCGGACTCGGGATCGCCCGTCGCATCGCGCACCTGTCCTACCGGGGAGAGCTGGAACTGGACGAGCGGTTCGCCAACCGTCCGCAACCCGGTGAGGACCCCCGGGGCGAGGACCTGTCGATGTCGGGGCGCTTCGCCGTGCAGTCCTACCTCGACCACCAGGCCGGCAAGCTCGTCTCCCGCTTCGACGCCTGCACCTATGTCCTGCTCACCGACGCACTCAACCGTCACGACGTGGGCCTGGGACGAGGCGGGGTCGAACAGGCCCTGCGCTCCTGTCCCGTTCCCTGTGTGATCGGCGGGGTGACCACCGACCGCCTCTATCCCCTGCGCCAGCAGGAGGAGCTCGCCGCGCTGTTGCCCGGCGCCGATCCACTGGTGGTGATCGACAGCCCGGCGGGTCACGACGGCTTCCTCACCGAGTCCGACGTGGTGGGCCCCATGCTCGCCAGGACGCTCGAACTCGCCGCACAGGGATCCCCCGACCGAACCCGAGGACATGCATGACCGACCGCGATCACAGCCCCCGGCCCGCCGCCCTCGGCCTGACGGGACTGGCAGTGGGGCTCGGCATCATCGGCGTGGCCATCGGCTTCGCCACGCTGCTGGGGATCACCGCCACGGCCAGCGGCGGCGGCGACACCACCGAGTACGGGCCGATGGCGGTGACCGCCGCGTCGTCGCTGGCGCTGGGGGTGCTGCTGATCGTGGGCGCGGTGCTGCTGTGGCGCGCCCACCGTGCGGCCCGCGTCGTCATCGCGGTGGCGGTGGCGCTGCTCGTCGTGAGCTCGCTCGCGCGGATGGTGGTCGACAGCGTCACGTTCATCTCGGTGCTGGGGAGCGTGCTCTCGCTGTGCGCGCTGGTGGCGATGGGGGTGCTGCTCGCCTCGGACGGCGTCCGCGACCACGTCCGCGAGGGCGTCCCCCTGCGACTGACCTAGTCC
>NZ_JAALEC010000191.1:0-20657 GCF_014145205.1 Dietzia sp. DQ11-44 | reverse complement strand
CCGGCGGTCGTCGAACTCGCCGCGTGGGGCTCGAGGTACGTCTCCGAGGCGGGCCCCGTGGTGCCCTGGTCGGAACTGGTCTCGGCCGTCGACCGCTCTCCGCGGCTGCGTCTGCTGGGGCGGATCGAGGCGACGTCGCACCACGCCGAGACGGTGAGGTTGTGGTCCGAGACGTTCGCCCTCCGGGGGCGGGACGCGGCGGCACTGGGGTTCGACGCCGTGTACCGGCGCATGTGGGCGTTCCATCTCGCGGCGCTCGAGGCCGGGCTGCGCAGGGGGTGGCTCGAGTCCGTCCAGGTGGTCGCCACGGCGAAAAGCACCCTGACCCACCTCGACGGTCCGCCCACGTCCTAGGGTTCGTTCATGAGCAACTTTCTCACCCCGATCGCGATCTGGTTCGGACGTCAGGACGCGACGCGGGAGAACTCCCACCTCGTGGTGACGGTCGACAAGTGGATGAACAGGATCTCCGGTGGCCGCGTCCCGCTGCTCCGGGTGGCGGGGCTGCCCACGCTCACGTTGCACGTCCCGGGCAGGAAGTCCGGTGAGCCGCGCGACACCCCGCTGCTGTTCGCATCGTGGCGCAACGGCCTGGTGGTCGTCGGCTCCAACTGGGGGGGCGAGAAGGCTCCTGCGTGGGTGCACAACCTCCGCGCGGCGGGGGAGGGCGAGGTCGACGTGTCGGTCTACGGCGCCAGGCTCACCGTGGACGTGCGGGAGGTGGCCGAGGACGAGCGGGCGTCGGCCTGGGACGCCGCCGTGAAGGTGTGGCCGAACTACGAGATCTACGCCACCCGCACGACCAGGCACCTGCCTCTCTTCCACCTCACGCCCAGGCTCTGAGACGGCTCAGCGGCGGGCGACCATATTGAGCGCCGTGGCGGTGAGGACCGGTTCGTCGTCCTGGTTGACCAGCGTCACATCCGTGGTGAGCACCCCGCGGTCAGGCTTGCTCCTGGAGGGGCGGACACCGGTCGTCTCGCAGATCAGGGTGAGACGGTCGCCGGGTCGCAGCGGCCGGACCCAGCGGAGCTCGTCGATCCCGGGGGACGCCAGGCTCGCGACAGCGGTGAGGTAGTTGTCGGCGAACAGGCGCATCATGAGCGCCGCGGTCTGCCAGCCGCTCGCGATCAGTCCTCCGAACGGGCCGTGAGCGGCCGCCTCGGGATCAGTGTGGATGCTCTGCGGGTCATACCTGCGGGCGAACTCCATGATCTCCTCGGCGTCCACCGACTCCTCACCGAAGCGGTACGTGCGTCCTTCCTGATAGTCGTCGAGGTACCTGTCGTCGACAGGGGTGTCGAAGGTGTCGTACTGCTCGGCGGTCATCTGTCACTCCTGGGCGCAGGGTCGGGCTCGTGCTTCCGGATCAGAGTCAACCGCACGCGGGTGACGGTGGGTGCCGATTCACGGTCGGTCCCCTCATCACGTGGTAGTCAGTTAGTGACAGTTCACTCGATGGGGGGCATGCGTGGCGTACTTCGAGCGACTCGGTGACCGATGGTTCGACCCGACCTCACACACCACCGGGGCCTGGGATCCGGCGGTGCAGCACATCGGCCCGTCGTTCGGGTTGCTCGTGCACGAGGTGGAGGGTGATCTACGACGTCGGCGGGACGATCCCATGGTGATCTCGCGCCTGACCTACGAGATCCTCGGCACCGTGCCCATGGACCCGGTCGCGGTGGACGTGCAGGTGGTCAGACCGGGGCGCACCATCGAGCTCGTGGAGGCCACGTACGGACTCGCGGATCGCGTGGGAGTCCGCCTGCGCGCGTGGCTGCAGCAACCGAGAGACACCACGGAGCTCGAGGCCGTCGGCCTCGACCCGATCCCGGGACCGACCGACATGCCGCAGTGGGACCCCACCTCGGTCTGGCAGGGCGGGTACCTGGCGTCCGCGGAGGTCCGCCGGGACTCGGTCGGGCCGGGGAGGGCTCGCTACTGGGTGCGCACCGACGTCCCGCTGGTCGCAGGCGAGTCGGTGGGCGGGCTGGCCCGGTCGGCAGCACTGTTCGACATCGCCAACGGAATGGCGGTCCGCGCGGCTCCCGAGGACGTGCAGTTCCCCAACATCGACCTCACCGCCCACCTCTTCCGCGAGCCACGAGGGGAGTGGGTCGGGTTCGACACCCGGGTGAGCTTCGGTCCGGGCGGGCTCGGGCTCACCTCGAGCACCCTGCACGACGAGTCGGGCCCGATCGGTACCCTCGCGCAGACCCTCACCGTCCGCCCCGTCACCCCGGGACGGTGACCGCGGCCGGGGAGTCGTGGTCCCGGGGGGCGGATTGCGTCATACTCGGGGAGTCATCCACATCGACACACGAAACGGAGTGTGTGAGAGGCCCTGATGGGTACCCCCTCTGAAAGGACCGGGTCGGACGACGACCCGGGGCCTAGTCGCCCTCCTCGTTCTTCTCAGGTCCACGGCGCTCGAGTGCCGACACGGCGTCTCCCGAGGGGGAGGTGGCCCCGTGGTCCTGACCCTTCTGATGTTGTTGCTGGGGATCCTCGCGATCCTGGCCATCATCGCCGCGAACGGCTACTTCGTGGCACAGGAATTCGCCTACATGTCCGTGGACAGGAACAGGCTCAAGGCACTGTCCGAGGCGGGAGACGTCGCCGCCCAGCGGGCACTGAGGGTCACGCAACGGACGTCCTTCATGCTGTCGGGTGCCCAGTTGGGCATCACGGTCACCGGCCTGCTGGTCGGGTACGTGGCCGAACCGCTGGTCGGCGAATCGCTGGGGACCCTCCTGGGCGGGGTCGGAGTCCCCGCGGCGGTGAGCGTCACGGTGGGCACCGTCCTGGCGTTGGTGGCCGCGACCGTGGTGCAGATGATCTTCGGCGAGTTGTATCCCAAGAACCTGGCGATCGCGAGCCCGGAGCCCCTGGCCCGCGGTCTGGCGCGGTCCACCACCCTCTACCTGACCGTGTTCGGCTGGCTCATCGTGGTGTTCGACCGGGCGGCGAACCTGCTGCTCAGGGTGGTCGGGGTCACACCGGTCCACGATCTGGACTCCACGGCGACCGCCGAGGATCTCGAGCGAATCGTGGCGGACGCCCGGGAGAGCGGCGATCTGCCCGAGAACCTGTCGGTCCTCATCGACCGGATCCTGGACTTCCCGGATCGCACCGTCGAGCACGCGATGATCCCGCGTCCCCAGACCAGCGTGGTGGGCCCGGATGACACCGTCGGAGAGGTCCGGACGTTGATGGCCTCGGGACACACGAGGTATCCGGTGGTCTCGGAGACTCTGGAGCCGCTGGGGGTCGTTCAGTTGGCCGACCTGCTCCGCGTGGGAGCGAAGGCCGACACCCCGGTCTCGGAGATCATGCGCCCACCGGTGGTCCTGCCCTCGTTGATGTCCCTGCCCCATGCGCTGTCGACGCTGACCCGGTCGAAGACGCAGCTCGCGGCGGTGGTCGACGAGTACGGGGGCTTCGCGGGCGTGTTGACGATCGAGGATCTGGCCGAGGAGTTGGTGGGGGAGCTGACCGACGAACACGACACGGAACCCGAGTCGGTCATCGCGGTCGTGGACGAGGGGATCTGGCGGATGGACGGTGACGTCCACGTCGACGAGGCCGAGAGATCGCTCGGTCATGAGCTTCCGCACGGAGATTACGAGACCATGGCGGGGTTGACCATCTCCGCGCACGGCGAACTCCCGGAAGTGGGTCAGACCGTGCGGGTCGAACTGCCGATCGAGCCCCGGGAACTGATCGCCGAGACACCGCTTCAGTTCGCCCTGGAGATCGAGGTCCTCGAGGTGACCCGGCTGGTCCCCGGCGAACTGCTGGTCCGGTTGGTGGACTCCCAGGAGGAGCACCCGGGGCGTCCCGGGGACGACGGACACCCCGCGACGGGACACGGGCTCGAGCCGGGACGGGGGGAGGAGCGGTGATGGACAATCCGCTCGTCGTCGCCGCGATCACCGTGGCGTTGATCGTCCTGAGCGCCTTCTTCGTGGTGATCGAGTTCGCGCTTCTCGGGGCTCGTCAGCACCGGCTCGAAAAGGACGCGGAGAGGAGCGCCTCGGCGCGGGCCGCCCTGCGGGGGATCAACGAGCTGACCGTCATGCTCGCGGGTGCCCAGTTGGGGATCACCGCCTGCACCTTCGCGCTGGGCGCGGTCACCAAGCCGGCCGTCGACGCCTGGCTCGGGCCTGTCCTCGCCTCCTTGGGCGCGCCGGTACAGGTGGCCGGGGGCGCCGCGTTCGCGCTGTCACTGCTGTTCGTGACGTTCCTCCACCTGGTGGTGGGGGAGATGGCCCCCAAGTCGTGGGCCATCGCGCATCCGGAGTTCTCCGCCAAGTTCATCGGGCTTCCCTCCCGGGGCTTCATCTGGGTGTTCCGGCCGCTACTGCGGTGGGTGAACGAGGTCGCCAACCGTCTGGTCTCCGCCAGTGGCGTCACCCCGGTCGAGCGGGCCGCGGTGGGAGGCCAGGATGCCGCCACGATCCGGCAACTGGTCGAACACTCGGCTTCGGTCGGGGCGTTGGACGAGACATTCAGTTCCCCGCTGACCGGAGCGCTCGGCCTCGATCAGTTGACGGTGGGGTCACTGGTCGACACCGACAGGGCACCCACCGCGGTGGCCGCGGATGCCACCGTGGCGCAGGTTCAGGAGGCCGCGGCTCGGACGGGACACATGCGCATCCTCCTCCTCGATGGGGATTCCACCCCGGAGGTGGTTCATGTGCGCGACACGCTGATGGAGCAGGAGGGCCACCCGGCGCGGGACCTGGCCAGACCGGTGATGCTGCTCGACACCCGGACGCCGGTGTACGAGGCGCTCGCGGTGTCGCGGGAGCGGAGCGAGCAACTCGCCGCGGTCATGGATCACGACCGGTTCGTCGGCGTGATCACGATCTCGGACATCCTGCGCCACATCCTTCCCGAGGAGTCCGGAACCGTCGGCTGACGCGGCGTGAACCCTCAGGGGTCAGAGCTGTCGCAGGTAGCACCGCATCCCGGAGCCGGTGTCCGGGTCGTGGTCGGAGAAGCCGTGACGTTCGTAGAACCGCCGGGCGCCGAGATCGTCCGAGTCCACGTTGATGAGTATCTCCTCGCAGCCGCGCCGTCGGGCCTCGGACACCGACCGGTGCAGGACCCCGGTTCCGATGCCGGCGGCCCTGAGGTCCGGACGAACGTAGAGGTCCTCGAGCTGGGCCAGGGGACCGTCCCAGTACGGGGTCGGGCGAAGGGTGAGAAAGGCGAAGCCGACATCGGTCCCGGCCTCGCGGCCCCGGGGGAGTCCGGCGACGACGGCGAGGACGTCCTCGCGCTCGAGGAGTCGCTCGAACCGTGTCGCCGCCTCTGCCGCGCTCGGGGTGGCGCAGTCGAACTCGGTGTTGAAGTCGTGGAGCAGGCGCCCGAGTGAGGTCGCGTCCGCCGGACCCGCCACGCGGATATCCGCCTGTGCGGCGGGACGCGCAGAAGACGGGGGGACCGGAATACGTTCCCCCTCGAGGAGGCCCTTGAGTCGATCCAGGTCGGCTGCCACGGTGGCGGCGTCCTGCTCGAACTCGTCGTCGTCGTCGTCGTCGGAGAGCTGACGGACGGTCATGACCACCTCCGCGCCGTCCGGATGGGGCAGGACCCGGAGCGGATTGTGGACCATCGCGCCGTCGGGCGGGGTGACCTCGTGGTCCAGGACCCCGAAGTCGTTCCTGGGGACGAATCGGACGCTCACCCTCCCCATGGGGGAGTCGACGACCAGGGTGTCGCCGTCCACGGAGGCCTGCGCGGTGGCCAGCCCAGACGCCCAGGTGGCGAGCTTCGTGTGGTCGGAGGCGAGGTCGTAGACGTCCGCCGGGGAGCGGTGGATCACCGTGCTGACGTGGCGCGTGCGCATCTCGTCAGTGTCCGTCACTCGCCGGCACTGCGCCAGGGGTACGGCGTCAGGGGTTCGGCGCCGGGGGTTCGGCGACAGAGCTCCCGCGTCGGGACACCGTCTCCGGGACACCGCGGTCGGGATCGGCTCAGGCAGAGGGCGGATCGGTGTGGCTGCCCGTTCCCTCGATGCCGGTGACGGTGGTGAGGAGGAAGACCGAGTCCTCCAGGGCCGTGACGGCGTGCCGGTGGTGGGTGAGGGCGTGGAGTTCGCCGGCGCCGATGTCGACCGTGGTCTCGCCGGTCACCCGCACCGCCCCCCGGAGCAGGTAGAGGCTCGCTGCCGGGGGAGAGTTGTGCTCCTCGAGTTCGGTGCCCGCCGTCAGGGCCAACAGCGACTGGCGGAGAGGTCCTTCGTGGACGATGATCTCGGCGTGTCGGCCGTGCGGGGCGTCGGCAGCTCGGGCGAGTATGCGATCGGCGGTGTCGTTGACAGTGGTCATGGGTCGATCTCCCAGCCTTGACGGGTGCGTGCCCCTGACGCTACGCGCATCCCCGGGGCCCGGACCCGTGGAGACGGAAGCGTGTGGCGCGGATCCCGCGCACGGCCACACCCGGTGGCGTCCGGCCCGTCGGCTCGGGCCGCCCACGCACCCGAGACGCTGCCCGCCAGGCGAAGGGATAGCATCCGGGCACGGCGCGCGGTGCCGAGGGGCGTGAGGACGACCCTCGACGTCCGCCGGGTGGGGCCACCCTGTGCCACCCATGACTGCGGCCCGCCGCCGCCCGTTCACACCGTGGTCGGCGCCGGGATCATCGCTCTCGGCCTGATGGACGTGTTTCGCGCGCTGATGCACCCACGCAGCGAGGCGGCACTCAGCAAGGTGGTGTTCTCCGCACTGTGGGCGGTCTCCCGGCGGTTCGGGCACCGTCTGGGCTCGATCGTGGGCCCCGCGGGGATGGTGGTCACTGTTCTGGTCTGGGTGTTGCTGCAGGCAGTGGGGTGGGCGCTGGTCTAACTCCCGCACGTCCCGGACGGATTCGACTACTCCTCCGGAATCGACCCCGGTCGATACCCGGTCGCCGCCGAGGCGCTCTACGTGTCCCTCGTGACCCTGGCCACCCTGGGGTTCGGGGACGTGGTGGCCACGGAACCTCTCATCCGCGTTCTGGCCCCGGTGGAGGCGCTGACGGGGTTCGCGCTGCTGACCGCGTCCCTCACCTGGTTCATGCAGATCTATCCGCCGCTCTCGCGTCGTAGCGCACTGGCCCTGCGGCTCCACGGATTGGCGGAAGCCGACTTCGCCGCGGCGGTTCGAGACCTCTCCCCGGACACCATCTCGCGGGTGACGGAGGGCCTCGCCACGGAGATCAACGTCGTGACCGTGGATCTGACACAGCATTCGGAGACCTACTATTTCCAGGAGGCCAATCCCTACCAGGCGTTGTCCCGCCAGGTGCATTACGCGCTGGAGCTGTGTGATGCCGTCGCGGAGGTCGACACCGTGGAGGCGCGTGTCGGGGCAAGTACGTTGTCGGCGTCGCTGGACCGCCTCGCGGTGCCACTCAGCCAATTCACCGGCCGGGAGGGGGACGCCGGAGTCCGAGAGGTCCTCGCCGCGTATTCCGCGGATCACCAGCGGGCCGCGCGCGGCTGAAAGGCCGTCCCGAACGGTGACGAGGCCCTAGCGCGGACGTGGCCGGTGCTTCAGATGCGGTCTCAGTCGAGGGGGAGCGGGGACTGTGCCTCGGCGGAGTTCGGTGATGAGGTCGCTGGCGTGGGTGACCAATCCGGCGGCATCGATCCCGTGGGGTGCCGGGCCGTCCCGGCCACCGATACGGTCGGCCGCACGCTCGAGTAGCGCCAGGGCCCCCGTGGTGTTGCCACGCTGGATGTGGGTGATGCCCACTGCCAGCTGGGCGAGGCCCTGCCAGAGCTCCCGCTCGTCAGCGGGGGAGCTCTTCCACGCGCCTTCCAGCACCTCGTGCGCGTGGAAGGCGAGGCCGCGGTCCAGCAGGTCCTGCGCCCACGCCAACGATTCGTCGGGGGGCAGGTCCAGGTCGTCGGGAATGCGCTCGACTCCGAGGCTCCCCGGTGGCAGAGGTCGGCCGAGTTCGTCGCGGGGACGCGCGTTGCGCGCGCGGCCGTCCTCGTCACGATCGCGGTCGATGCCGTCCGGGGTGCGCATCTCTAGATCGTCCCATCCGTCGTCGCCGGTCTGCCACCTCGGACCCGGGCACCGGGCCCCGATCGTGGCAGGTCGCACGCGACCTGTCCGCCGCGCACTCCGTAGGCTTGACTGATGACGTTGCATCATGTTCGACGCGGTCAGGGCAGTCCACTACTTCTCGTACACGGCCTCGGCGCGGGGTGGCGATCGTGGGAGCCCATCATCGACGACCTGGCCGCGAGCCGGGAGATCATCGCGGTCGACCTGCCGGGGTTCGGCGAGTCCCCACCGCTCGACGGTGAGGTCTCCATAGCGACGTTGACCGACGCGGTCGCCCGGTTCATCGACGAGTCGGGTCTGCACGGGGTCTCCACGGCCGGGCAGTCGATGGGTGGGCGGATCGTGCTCGAGCTGGCCCGGCGCGGCGTCGGTGGTGACACCGTGGCGTTGGACCCCGGTGGATTCTGGAGCGATCGTGAGCTGGCGATCTTCAGCGCCACCCTGCGACCGTCGATCGCCCTGGTCAGCGCACTGCGCGGAGCGCTTCCGGTTCTGCTGGGTAATCCGGTGAGTCGGACCGCGCTGCTGGCGCAGCTCTCCGTGCGCCCCTGGGCCCTGCCGGCGCGGACCGTGCTGCCCGACGTGGCGGGACTGGCCGACGCGCCTGGGACGGGCGCGGCGATGGACGCGCTGACGAAGGGCCCGAAGCAGCAGGGCGCCCCCGCGGGCTCGGTCCCGGGACGGGTCACCATCGGTTGGGGTCGCCGCGATCTGGTGACACTTCCGGCCCAGGCTCACCGAGCCGCGCGCGCGTTCCCCGACGCGACACTGCACTGGTTCGATCGGTGCGGCCACTTCCCGCAGTGGGACGCGCCCCGGGAAGCGGTTCGGCTCATCCTGGACCGGACCAGCTGACTCGGCGGGTTCCGCTGGGGTGTTGTGGTGACCACCGTCGACGGTTGCGCCAGCGCGGTGCTCTACCTCCATGGGGTGATGATCCGTCGCGTCCGCGAACAGGGGAGTCCGCTGTCGCCGGGGTGGAGCGGCCCACCGCGAGAAGTTGGCGGACAGGGCCGCGAGCTGAGGGGCCGGGCCGGTCGATGACACACCTCGCATCCGCCACGTGGCTGAGTTCGATGATCAGAGTCCGCACGACGCTTCGGCGCGGGATGTGGACGACCGAACTGCGGATGAACGTGGACCCGGAGACCGTGTGGACGGTCATCACCGATGTGCGGTGTTGGCCGCGATGGGGCCCACCGTCTCGGATGCCCGGGTCGACGGCGACTCCAGCTTGACGGCCGGTGCGCGGGGGACGGTCACGACCGTGGCGGGCCTGTCCCTGCCGTTCGAGATCACCGACTTCGTGGATCGGCGGCTGTGGGCGTGGAGGGTGGCCGGTGTGAATGCGACCCGGCACGAGGTCATCGGAGTGCCGGGCGGTTGTGTCGTCAGCTTCGGGGCCCCGGTCTGGGCGGCGGGATACCTACCGGTGCTGGCTCTCGCGTTGCCGCGGATCGAACGGATCGCGGTCGAACGAGCTCACTGAGACGGGTCGGCGTCGGTGGGGGCGTGACGTGAGCACGAGGCCGTGAGCATCTGACCCATGGGCTGCAGAGATTCTCCCGCAGCAGGTCGGGGCTCTGACTTTACATAATGTAGATTATCGGCACTTAACCATAAGGCTGATAGCAGTGGGCCCTGCAGCGATGCTGTCGATCGTGCCGCCCGGTTGTCGGGCCCGGCGCCGCGTGCTTCTGTCGGGCTGTTCCGGGTCGCCCCGCTCATCGGCTGAGGTCGCCACCATATCGACGCTGTCTCCGCCCATGTCGTTCGCGACGGCCGACTCCGTCGTGGGGTGACGCCCTGTGGGCGGCCTGGCCCCGAGGTGTCACCCGGTACCGCCGGGCGTGGACTCTGGCGGGCGGAACCAGTCAGACGGGTGGAACCCGACCTGACGGGTTAATCGCCGGCTCTTCGGGGCGACACCGGGGCGGCTGGCTGGCTGCGCTCACAACGTCACAGTGACGTTTCCAGGGGCACTCCCCGTGTTGCCGGGTGACGTTCCCCGAGCTATCGAGGTCGCCCCGCGCCGGCGGGTACGGGCGGCCGCCGGTGATCCCACGGCACCGCCTGCTCGAGCTGACCGGCGAGGCGCAGGAGCATGGCTTCACCCCCGAGCTGTGAGATGAACTGCACCCCCATGGGCACGCCCTCCGGGGTCCGGTGCAGGGGCAGCGAGAGCGCCGGTCGGCCGGTGAGATTGGCCAGCTGGGTGTACGGGATCCAGTTGAGGTTGTTGTCGATCATCGATTCCACGAGCCCCGAGCGTCGCAGCAGGCCGGCTGTCCGGGTCTTGAGTAGCCCGGTCGCCGCACGGTGTGCCAGTCGAGGGGTGTCCAGCGCGCCGATACGCGGCGGCAGGTCGGCCAGCGTGGGCGTGACCAGGAGGTCGTAGCCGTCGAAGAAGGCCGACAACCGCCGCACGTGCTCGTGTCGACGCATCACCGTGTCGACGTACTCGACACTGCTGTGCGCTCGTCCGAGGGCCGCCATGATCTGCGTGTCGAGCTCGAAGTCACCGTCCCGGCACCCCGTGCGCCGCTTGGCGTCGTCGACCTGCCACGCCAGGACCACGAACCAGGTGGCGAGGAAGTCGCGGGCCAACGCCAGGTCGTCGACCGGTTGCTCGGTGAGCAACTCCACGTCATGACCGAGGTCGGACAGCGTCCGTGCGGCCGCCTCCACCGACGCCAAGGCCTCCGGATGGGGCTCGGAGTTAATCGAGGATGCGGTGCACACACCGATCCGCAGCCGTCCCGGATCCTGACCGACCTGCGAGAGGAAGCTCTCGGTGGGCACCCCGGGAACGTAGGGTCCGCTCGGCTCCCCTCCCGCCAACACGTCCAGCATCGCCGCGGAGTCGCGGACGGAGCGCGAGATCACGCCGTTCGTCGCCGCACCGTGCATCGCCTCCCCGAGCGACGGCCCCATCGGAACCAGGCCGCGGCCCGGTTTGAGTCCGACCAGCCCGCAGCAGGCGGCCGGGATGCGGATCGAACCGCCGCCGTCGCTGGCCCCCGCCACGGGGACGACACCGGCCGCAACCGCCGCGGCTGACCCTCCCGAGGAACCTCCGGGCGTCCTGCTCGCATCCCACGGGTTGCGGGCGGGACCGAAGAGGTCCGGTTCGGTGATGCCCTTCGCGCCGAACTCCGGGGTGTTGGTCTTGCCGAAGATGACGAGGCCCGAGTCGAGCCAGCGCTGTACCACTGTCGAATGCTCGGCCGCCGGGATACGGGACAGGGGCCGCGAGCCTCCGCTGGTCGGCACCCCGCGGTAGTCCTGACCGAGGTCCTTGATGAGGAAGGGAACGCCGGCGAAGGGGCCGTCGAGCGGCCCCGCCACCCGTTCCCGGGCCCGGTCGTCCATCCGCTGGACGATGGCGTTGAGGTGCGGATTGACGGCGTCCGCCTGCTGTAACGCGACCTCGAGCAACTCGCCCGCGGTCACCTCTCCCGACCTGACCGAGTCGGCCAGGCCGAGGGCGTCGTGGCGACGATACTCATCGATGTGCATGGATTGTGAGTGTACTCAGAGGCCGTCCGCCTGGGCGGGTGAGCGCGAGATGCGCCAGACTCGGGGCATGACGGAGTCGACGTTCCCCCGACCCCTCCGGGCCGTGGCGTGCCTCGTGCTCACGATCGCGATGGGCGCGTGTGCAGGACAGTCCGGGGATCGCTCCCCGCCCGCGTCGATCCCGACGGATGAGTCGCGGGATCTGACCAGCCACTCGACAGTGCTGGACGACCTCACCCGGAACTGGACCGTCTACCGCCCCCCGGCGGCGGAGGACCCCTCGGCGCCCGTACTGCTCGTCATCCACGGGACCGGGGACACCGGCTCGGGGATCCGCAACGGGATAGGTCCTGACCTGGAGCGCCTGGCCGACGACGAGGGCTTCGCGATCGTCTACGTCGACGGCCACGAGAACAACTGGAACGAGTGCCGGAGGGAGGGCGACTGGCCCGCCAAGGAGGACGACCTCGACGACGTGGGGCTCTTCCGGCAGGCCGCCGGGTCGCTCGGGACGACCGGCCCGGTCTACGCGGTGGGCTTCTCCTCCGGCGGACACATGGCCATGCGACTCGCCCTCGAGGCGCCGGACCTCGTCGACGGGGTCGCGGCGGTGGCCGCCAATCCCCCGACCCGGGAGAACCTGGGCTGTGGGGTCGATGGCGAGCCGGTTCCGATCATGTTTGTCCAAGGGCGTCAGGACCCGATCAACCCGATCGACGGTGGTGAGGTCCGCGTGGGATCGGGCCTCGCCGCGCAGTCGCGGGGCGAGGTGCTGTCCGCCGTGGACGGCGCGGAGTGGTTCGCCCGACACAACGGGGTCGCGGTCGACGGGTCGTCCCCGTCGGTCAGTCGTGAGGGCGACGCCGAGACGATCACCTGGGAAGGCCCGGATCCCGTGCGGCTGGTGATGGTGGACCGGGTCGGCCACTCCTTCCCCACCCTGTCCGGCAGGTGGGGCCGCGACGGTGGGGCCCGGTACGACGCGCCCGGCGAGATCTGGCGGTTCTTCTCCCCCGGCCCGCCGTGAGGACGCCCGGTCGACCCGGCTCACCCGGGCCGCACTGAGCGTGTCGGAGCCGGTGGTCAGCCGCGTCGGCCGCGCCACGCTCTCCACGCCCCGGTGGACCACAGTGCCCACGCCACCAGGAGGGGCTGGAAGAACAGTCGGATGAGGCGGGCGCGGTCGGTGTCCAGTCCGAAGGCGGCCGTGCCGGTGACGTACTGCGAGATGTTGCCGGGGAAGATCGCGACGAAGAAGCCGGCGGTGACCCACCCCACGGCGGGCCGGAATCTCGTCGGCGCCAGGATGAGGGCGGCGCCCAGTCCTATCTCGACGACACCGGAGGCCAGCACCACGAAGTCCGGGTCCAGGGGCACCCAGGTGGGCACCTGGGCCTGGAACTCCTGCCGCATGGTGGTCAGGTGTCCCACGCCGGCGCCCAGCAGTGCGGCGCCGAGGGTCCAGCGTCCCAGGTGACGGATCACCTCGCCGGCCCGGCCCGGGCGTCGTGTCATCCGGGTGCCGGTGCGTCCGGCCGGTCGCGTACCTGGGGTGTGCTCCATGACAGAAGTATTGCGCACAACTCAATTGTGCGCAATCGAATTCTGCGGGACAATGGGGAGATGGACGCCGATCTCCGCCTCGACCAGCAGGTCTGCTTTGCCCTCTACGTCGCTTCCAGGGCGTCGACAGCGGCCTATCGGGAGGCCCTGGCCTCGGCCGGGCTCACCTATCCCCAGTATCTGGTGATGCTCGCCCTGTGGGAGGAGGACGGTCTGACGATCCGACAGCTGGGCGACCGGATGCTCCTGGACTCCGGCACCCTCTCCCCGCTGATCTCGCGGATGGAGGCCGCCGGACTGGTGTCGCGTCACCGGGCGGGCGGGGACGCCCGGAGTGTGACCGTCGTGCTGACCGACGCCGGGCACGCCCTCCGCGACGAGGCGGGCCGCATCCAGTGCTCCCTGTTGGAGAAGCTGGACCTGCCGGCGGAGGACCTCCTCGAACTGCGTCGACTGGCGCGGAGTGTCGTGGCGGCGCTGGAGCGTGCCGACGCGACGTGAGTCCGGGGCGCCGCCGGGCCCCGGGTGGGGTCAGCTGTGCCGAGCCGGATCCGGCCGCGGAACGTTCTGCAGCCTGAGTTGGCCCCTCGCGAGTACGGTGCCGCTCTCGGACTGGCGGATCACCACGTCCCACAGCTGCTGACCGCGCCCCTGGAACAACGCTTCCGCGCTCACGTCGACCCGCCCGCCCGTCGACGCCCGCAGGAAGTCGGTGCCGTTGTGGACACCGACCGCGATCTGGCCCCGGTCGGCCACGGCGGCTCCGGCGCCCGCGCCGCCCGCGGACTCGACGATGCTGGCGTAGACACCTCCGTGGACGGTCCCCCACGCGGTGAGGTGGTCCTCGCCCAGAACCGCATGGCCCCTGAGGCTCGTCGCGGTCACCTCGTCGATGACGAGCCCTGAGGCTCGGACGAACCTGCTCGCGTCATCGGAAGAGGCATCGGGGAATCCGTCGGAGGTGGTCATGAGTTCTTTCTACCCGCACCCGATCACTGCTCCGCGGCGCTCGCCACGGGTTGGCGCAGTATCGTCCGCAGCCGAGCCGGTTCGGTCTTGCGCGCGTCGGAGAGATAGATCTCGTGGTGGTGCCCCGAGGCGATCAGGCCGCGACCGGTGATGGCCTGCTCGTGCATCCGGGCGATGACCGGACCCTCCGCGTCGTACGGTCCGACGTGCAGGGTCTGGACGGCCGGGCCCTCCGCGAACTCCTCGAGGCGGACCCGGTCCACCGCGACGTGAGGCTTCCTCCGGGTCACCGTCTCCACGGCGGAGGCCACCATGTCCTCGGTGACCCAGTCCGGCTGCCAGATCATCATGGTCCACGCCCAGGCGTCCTTGTCCCGCGCGGTGAACACCCCGAGGTCGTCGGCGTACCAGAGACCCTCGAGCGGGCCGACGGTGTGGACTCGCCCGAGTTCGACCCTGGCCACCGCCCGCACCGCATAGGAGCACGTGTACAGCGCCTCGAGCACCTTGCCGTAGTCCGCGGAGGTGTTGGGGTTCCCCGAGCCGTCGGCCGTGAGGAATCGCATCGGTGGTACCTCGACCAGGTCGAACCTCCCGACTGTGCCGTTGTAGAGGTCCCTGCGCTGGCGTTTGATGTCGAAGGTTCCCACGTCTCACCCTTCCCGCAGTTCGTCGATCTGCCGGCGGTACACCTCGGTGAGGTCGTCGATGTACGCGCGATCCCACCTCGGCGTGATGTGCTTGCTGCAGTTGGCGTCGGCGGCCACGAGATCCACGACGATCGCCCTCTCGACATGCCCGGTGTAGGTCCTCTCCCCCATCGACCGCAGGCGCCCGATCACGTCCGGGTCCCGGTCCGGTTCGATGACCCGGGCGTGACCGAACACCTTGAGCCTGGCCCGGGTGGGATAGTCCACGAAGAGCAGACAGACGCGCCCGTCGTGGTCCATGTTGCCCACGGAGACGTACTGGCGGTTTCCGCGGAACTCCAGCCACGCGAGAGAGGTGGGCGTCAGGACGTGGACGAACCCGGTGGGTCCCCCGCGGTGCTGGACGTACGGCCACCCGGACTCGGTGACGCTCGAGAGGAGGAAGTGGTCGGCGCGCCGGATCAGCGCGCAGTCCGTGCCCTCCAGGGCGAATTCGCCGGTCTCCGTCGGCCTGGTGACGCCCGTCGACTCCTGCCGTGCACGGGCGGCGGGACCGAACGCGATCTCGGGATATCGGTTGGTGGGCATGACCACGACCCTAGTCCGCCGTACCGGACCGTCAACCCTGATTGACGCGCCCGGTGCTGTCAACGTAGGTTGACGAACGAGGTGAGGAATGTGAACACGACCTATGACGACGCCGACGACCACGAGGACGACACGCCGAACCCGGTCGCCCGCCTGGCCGCGATCGCGGAGGCGAGGGCGGCGCTCGCCCGGGAGGAGTCGGCGGCGGTCCGACACGCTCGGCTGCACGGGTTGAGCTGGGCGGAGATCGGAGTCGTCCTCGGAGTGAGCAAGCAGGCACTGCACAAGCGGTTCGGTAAGGCGGGGTGATCGCCGGTACCCCTCACCCGATCGCGGGCTCGACACCCTCCGCCACGTACCGCGCGAGGTGCTCACCGGTGAGCGTGGACCGGGCTGCCACGAGCTCGGCGGGCGTGCCCTCGAACACGACGCGGCCGCCACCGTGGCCGGCCCCGGGACCGAGGTCGATGATCCAGTCCGCGTGGGCCATGACGGCCTGGTGGTGCTCGATGACGACGACGGACCTGCCCGCGTCCACCAGCCGGTCGAGCATGCCCAGCAGGTTCCTGACGTCGGCCAGATGCAGTCCTGTGGTCGGTTCGTCGAGCACGTAGACCTCCGCTTTGTCCGCCATCTGCGCGGCCAGCTTGAGACGTTGCCGCTCCCCTCCCGACAGCGTGGTCAGCGGTTGTCCCAGCCGGACGTAGCCCAGTCCCACGTCGCGGAGCCGGAGCAGGATCTTGTGCGCGGCCGGGATCCGCGCCGGTCCCTCGCGGAAGAACTCCTCTGCCGTGGCCACCGACATCGCCAGGACCTCACCGATGTTGCGCTCCCCCAACCGGTACTCCAGGACCTCGGCCTGGAAGCGCCGGCCCTCGCAGTCGTCGCACGTCGTGGCGACCCCCGCCATCAGACCGAGATCGCTGTAGATCACGCCCGCCCCCTTGCACGTGGGGCACGCGCCCTCGGAGTTGGGGCTGAACAGGGCGGGTTTGACCCCGTTGGCCTTGGCGAAGGCCTTCCGGATGGGCTCGAGCAGCCCGGTGTAGGTGGCCGGGTTGCTGCGGCGGGACCCGCGGATCGCGGCCTGGTCGATCGCGACCACACCGGGAAGTGGGGAGACCGACCCGTGGATGAGCGAGCTCTTCCCGGAGCCGGCCACGCCGGTCACCACGCACAGCACGCCCAGCGGGATGTCGACGTCGACGTCCCGGACATTGTGGGCGGTCGCGCCCCGCACCTCGAGGTGGCCGGTCGCCCTGCGGACCCCGACCTTGAGCGTCGCGCGGTCGTCGAGGTGGCGGCCGGTGACCGTGTCGCTTCCCCGGAGGCCGGCGACCGACCCCTCGTAGCAGATCTCGCCACCGGTGGACCCGGCACCGGGCCCCAGGTCCACCACGTGATCGGCGATGGCGATGATCTCCGGCTTGTGCTCCACCACGAGGACGGTGTTCCCCTTGTCACGCAGCCGCAACAGCAGATCGTTCATCCGCTGGATGTCGTGCGGGTGCAGACCGATCGACGGCTCGTCGAACACATAGGTCACGTCGGTCAGCGCCGACCCCAGGTGTCTGATCATCTTGACGCGCTGCGACTCACCACCGGAGAGCGTGCCGGCCGGCCGGTACAGGGAGAGGTAGCCCAATCCGATCTCCACGAAGGAGTCCAGGGTGTGCTGCAGCGCGGCGAGCAGCGGGGCGACCGATGGTTCGGAGAGCCCGCGAAGCCACTCGGCCAGGTCGGTGATCTGCATGGCGGAGGCATCGGCGATGTTCAGTGCGCCGATCCGCGACGATCGTGCGCCCTCGTTCAGGCGGGTGCCGTCACACTCCGGACAGGTGGTGAACACCACGGCTCGCTCCACGAATGCCCGGATGTGCGGCTGCATCGCCTCGACGTCCTTGGCCAGCATCGACTTCTGGATCTTCGGGATGAGCCCCTCGAAGGTCACGTTGATCCCGTCGGCCTTGATCTTGACCGGTTCCCTCCGGAGCAGGTCGTGCATCTCCTGTTCGGTGAAATCGCGGACTGGCTTGTCCATGTCGAAGAAGCCGGACCCCGCGTAGATGCGTCCGTACCACCCGTCCATCGAGTACCCGGGTACCGTGATGGCCCCCTCGGCGAGGGACCTGGACCGGTCGACCAGAGCGTCGACGTCGAAGTCGGACACCGACCCACGCCCCTCGCACCTGGCGCACATCCCGCCGGTGATGGAGAACTCCGCCTTCTGCCGGGTGCCGTCCGCCTTCGTCAGGATGCCCGCCCCGCTGGCGGACGCGACGTTGAACGAATACGCCTTGGGTCCGCCGATGTGCGGCTCCGCCAGTCTGCTGAACAGGATGCGCAGCAGGGCTCCGGTGTCGGTGGCCGTGCCGACCGTCGAACGTGGGTCGGATCCCATGCGCTCCTGATCCACCACGATGGCGGTGGTGAGGCCATCGAGGAGGTCCACGTCGGGGCGCGCGAGGGTGGGCATGAAGCCCTGGAGGAACGCGCTGTAGGTCTCGCTGATCATCCGCTGGGACTCGGCGGCGATCGTGGCGAAGACCAGTGAGCTCTTGCCGGAACCGGACACCCCGGTGAAGACCGTGAGCCGTCGTTTGGGCAGGTCGACGTTGATCGACTTCAGGTTGTTCTCCCGCGCCCCCCGGACGCGGATGACGTCATGGGAATCGGCGATGTGCTCACTCACGGGGCGTCTCCTCGCTGGGGTGTCTGCGGTCAACCGTAGGTGCCGGACACCTCGCCGGGGAGGGATACCTCAGTCGCGGTTCACCTCAGTCGTTCGGCGCGCCGGGCAGCGTCCACCAGGTCACCGGACATCCGGGCCAACTCGGTGGCGTCCTCTCCCTCGAGGATCGCGGTGCGCAGGTCCTCGCACGCGCACCTGAGCTGGAACATCCGGTCCATGAGGTCCGTCGACTCGGCTTCCGAGAGCACCACCGTCCCCTCCGGCAGTTCGCGGACCCGCAGAGACTGCCGTTGCTCGTAGGCGCGCTGACGGCACGACCGGCGGCAGTACCGTCGTCGTCGGCCCGTGTCGCCCTCGTCCACCGGACGCCCGCACCACGCGCACGAGGCCTCGCCCCGCCGAGGCGGGGGTTGAGCGGCGGGGGCGTCGGTGTCCACGGAGGTCAGGGTACCGAGACGGTCCCCGGCTGGCCTGCTGCCCTATCCCGTGGGAACATTTGGGGGGTCACCTGGCGTTACATCACCAGGAACACGGCAGCGTCGTGTCGCAGGCAGCTGGACAGACGGACGAACACGGTAGAAGGAGTTCGCATGGCAGATCGAGTCCTCAGAGGCAGCCGCCTCGGTGCGGTGAGCTACGAGACCGACCGGGACACCGATCTCGCGCCCCGGCGGATGGCCAAGTACCAGACGGAGAACGGCGAGGTGTACGAGGTCCCGTTCGCCGATGACGCCGAGATCCCCGGGACCTGGATGTGCAAGAACGGCCAGGAGGGCCAGCTCATCGACGGTCCGGCGGTCGAGGTCAAGAAGGGCAAGCCGCCGCGTACCCACTGGGACATGCTCCTCGAGCGTCGCTCGCTCGACGACCTCGAGGACCTGCTCAAGGAGCGGATGGAGATCCTCAAGAAGCGTCGGCGCGCCGGCGCCCGCTGAGCATCCTGACGCCGGGCATCACGACCCGGCAAGGACGCCCCGGCCCCCTCACGGGGCCGGGGCGTCCTGCGTTCAGGGGTGCCAGGTCGGCTCCGGAGGGCGCCGGCTCAGCGCCGGACGAGTGACGTCAGTTGACGGCGCCGCTTCTCCCAGCCCCAGCGGGCCACGTTCACGGCGGCCTCCCGGAAGATCGACTCGCTCATCTTGGACTGCCCGACGGTGCGCTCGGTGAAGGTGATCGGGACCTCGACGACCGTGCCCCCGGAGTTCAGCAGCCGCCAGGTCATGTCGATCTGGAAGCAGTAGCCCTTCGACTCGATCGCGTCCAGGTCGAGGCGTGTCAGTGACTCACTGCGATAGGCCCGGAAGCCGGCGGTGATGTCCTTGATGCCCACCCCCAGCATGATCCGGGAGTAGACGTTGCCGCCGCGGGAGATCACGTGGCGCTGCCACGGCCAGTTCTCCACGCTGCCGCCGGGCACGTAGCGCGACCCGATCACCAGGTCCGCGCCGTCGTCGACCGCCGCGAGCATCGCGGGCAGGCGCTCGGGCGGGTGGCTGCCGTCCGCGTCCATCTCCACCAGCACGGTGTAGCCGCGCTCCAGTCCCCAGCGGAATCCGGCGATGTAGGCCGCCCCGAGCCCCTGCTTGCCCGGGCGGTGCAGCACGGTGATCCGCCCCCGCGTGTCCCCGGCGGCGAGCTGGTCGGCGACCTCCCCCGTGCCGTCGGGGCTGTTGTCGTCCGCGATGAGGACAGCCACGTCGGGAGCTGACGCGAGCAGACGCTCGACGACGCCGGGCAGGTTGTCCCGCTCGTCGTACGTGGGGATGATCACCAGGGTCCCCGCGGACGCAGCGGCGGGCTCAGGCGCCATCGGATCGGTCACTTACGTCTCCTCGTGCTCGGTCGCGGGTCGCTGCCGGGTGCGGATCAACGCCCATCCCAGGCCGACGAGCCCGATGAGACAGCTCACCATCTGCGGTATGCCGCCCAGTCGGGTTGCCATCGTACCGGCGGTCCCCAACTCGACCCGCGCCGCCAGCGTCGCGGGCTCGAAGATCCCGGTCTCCTGGAGCACCTCACCGTCGGGGCCGATCACCGCGCTGACCCCGCTCGTGGCGGCGATGAGGACGGGGACGTGGTGCTCCACGGCCCGGACCCGCGACATCGCGAGTTGCTGGTAGGTCATCGGGGATCTGCCGAACGTCGCGTTGTTGGTGGGCACGGTGAGGATCTGCGCGCCGCGCGCGATCGGTTCACGGGCCGCGGCGTCGAAGGCGATCTCGAAGCAGATGGCCACACCGAGGTCGATCCCGGCCGCGGTGATGAGCCCGGTGCCGTCGCCCGGGACGAAGTGCCCCGCGGTCCGGGCGATCGGGAACAGCGCTTCGAGCGGCGCGCGGAGGGGCAACCACTCCCCGAATGGCTGGATGTACTTCTTGTCGTGACGGTCGACCACCGGCCCGGCGGCGGAATCGGACGATCGGCCGTCCCAGACCAGGTACGAGTTGGTGGCCTCGGGGCCGTCACCCACACGCAGGACGGTGCCCACGAGGATCGGGGCGTCCAGGCGTCGGGACAGGGCGGTGATCTGGTCGCCGGCCAGTCTGTCGGCCAGGGGCGAGATGTCGGAGGCGTTCTCCGGCCACAACACCAGGTCGGGCCGGGCCG
>NZ_JAALEC010000190.1:0-1169 GCF_014145205.1 Dietzia sp. DQ11-44 | reverse complement strand
GCCCGGGCTCCCCGCGCATCTGGTGCACCCGGCCCACGCGGCCCGGAGCCACTGAGCCGCCGCCCGAGCCCCGGGATCCCGATCGCCCGAGCCCTGGGATCACCCCGCCGCCCGCTTGCGTATGGTGTGAGTCACACCCCTCATCCGGCCGGAGGTGCCCCGTGACCCAGACAGTCCACTCCCCCGTCGCGCCCGGCGAGGACCCGGTGGATTTGTCCTGGCGCCGGTCCGCCTCGTGCGGACTGACCCCGAAGAGCGCGCGCCCCGGTGCCCCCGATCCGCACGCCTCCCGGTCCCACCGTCTCGCCGAGGCCGCCCGACCGGTGATGGACGACCTCGACGAGGCCCTCAAGGACACCGGAGCCATGCTCCTGCTCGCGGACCGCGAGGGACGGGTCATCCGCTCGGTGCGCGACAACGCCCGGATCTCCCGCATGCTCCTGCGGCGGGGAGTCGACGACGGTGCCACCCTCACCGAGGACGCGGTGGGCAACAACGGCATCGGCACGGCGCTCGAGACCCGCGCCGGGGTCTTCATCCACGGCGAGCAGCACTTCGCGGAGGTCCTGCGCGACTTCGCCTGTTACGGGCACCCGATCGTCGACCCGCTCACCCGCCGCCTGGTCGGGGCGGTGGATCTGACGGGGATGAGCGCCGACGCCTCCCGAATGTTCGCGCCGTTCGTGCGGAAGATCGTCGCGGACATCGAGGCCCGCTACGTCGACACCGCCCGCGCGGACGACCGCGAACTCTGGCACCGCTTCGTCGAACG
Source organism: Dietzia sp. DQ11-44 (assembly GCF_014145205.1). Classification (NCBI taxonomy): domain Bacteria; kingdom Bacillati; phylum Actinomycetota; class Actinomycetes; order Mycobacteriales; family Dietziaceae; genus Dietzia; species Dietzia sp. DQ11-44. Next base: position 397 of record NZ_JAALEC010000190.1, on the reverse strand, counting down.
CACCCGATCCTCCGACACCGCCACCTGCGCGTTCGGCGACGAGGTGGTGCTGGCCTCGCACTCGAGCCTGGAACGTCTGGCCTCCCGGGACATCGCAAGACTCCGGCGGCTGGTGGAGCAGGACGAGGTGGGCGACGTCGTGGAACTCTCGGTGGGGACGGTCGGGGTCCTGTCCAGCCGGGTCGGCCGCCGCGGCCACCTGCTCGACCTGACGTTCCCCGACCAGCACCCCACGCCCACGCTGCGGAGCACCTCCTCCCCGGGCCCCGGCTCCACCCCGGGCTCGACCTCGACGCGGGCCATGACGTCCGCCCCGGGTTCCACCTCCACGCAGGGCACGACATCCCCGCCCGGGACCACGGGTCCGGCGGGCACGTCGGGTCCGGGGGCCGGTGCC
>NZ_JAALEC010000189.1:0-4271 GCF_014145205.1 Dietzia sp. DQ11-44 | reverse complement strand
GGGAGCCGCTCACCGACCTCGACCGCGGGCCGTGGCTCGACGCGGTCCGGGACAGGATGCGGGAGCGGGAACGGGAGGGGGCCCGCACCGGCCCGGACCCCGGCGTCGTCGTCGCGTGTTCGGCACTGCGCCGCGCCTACCGCGACGTCCTCCGGGACGTCGACCGGCCGGTGTTCTTCGTCGAACTCGGCGCTGACCCGGAGCTCCTCGCCGCCCGCCTCGCCGCTCGACGCGGGCACTTCGCATCCCACCGGATCCTCGAATCGCAGCTGGCCACCCTGGAGTCCCTGGGCCCGGACGAGGACGGGATCACCTGCCCGATCGCGCTTCCGGTGGAGGAGATCGCCGACAGGGCCCTCGCCGCGCTCGGGAAAGACCGTCGTCGGTGAGCCGGCGGTGAGGTCGCGGTGAGTCCGCGGTGAGCCGGCGGTGAGGTCGCACCGACCCGGTGGACCGACCACGGCCCCGCGACCGTTCCGTGGACGCCCCGGTGGTCGTACGTCAGACTGGGATCCAGGCCGCCTGTCGACCCGACCCCGGAAGAGGACCCCAGCCTCCATGGAGCATCTCCGACACTTCGCCCAGGAGTTCCGGAAAGCCCTGAGGAACCTGTTGCCCATCGTGGCCGTGGTGGTGGCCTTCCAGCTGCTCGTCTTCCGCCGGATGCCCGAGGACCCGCTACAGCTGGTCGCCGGACTGCTCATCGTGGGGGTGGGGATCGCCCTGTTCCTCCAGGGACTGGACCTGAGCGTGTTCCCGGTGGGCAAGAACCTCGCCAACCAGTTCACCCGCCGCGGGGCCCTGGGGCTGCTGCTCACCTTCGGCTTCGCCATCGGATTCGCCGCGGTCGTGGCCGAACCCGCCCTGATCGCGGTGGCGGAACAGGCCGAACTGATCAGCGAGGGCCGGATCGACGGGGTCGTGCTGCGGGTCGTGATCGCCGTGTCCGTGGGTCTCGTCCTGGTCCTGGGGATCCTGCGCGTGCTGCGGGGGTGGGCGGTCCACCGGATCCTCATCGGCGGCTACGTGGTGGTCCTGGTGGCCACGTTCGTGGCCCCGCCGGAGATCGTGGGCCTGGCCTTCGACTCCGGCGGGGTGACCACCAACGTCGTGACCGTGCCGCTGATCGCCGCGATCGGGATCGGGTTGGCCAACTCGATCCGGGGCCGCAGCGCCCTCACGGACGGCTTCGGCCTGGTCGCGCTGTGTGTGATGGTCCCGATGATCGGGGTGCAGCTCTACGGGATGTGGGTCTACACCTTCGGCGGTGGCGGCGGTACGCCCACCACGGGGTCGGACCAGGGCTCCACCCCGCTCTGGCTGGAGCACGTGGTAGGCCTGGCGGAGATGGTCCGCGACGTGGCGCCCATGGTGATCGTCGTCCTGTTCTTCCAGTACGTCGCGCTGCGCCGCAAGCTGTCCCACCCGCTGCGCGTGGCCGTCGGGTTCGTCATGGTCCTGGTGGGGCTCTACGCCTTCGTGGTGGGCCTGAAGATGGGGCTCTTCCCGCTGGGCACGCAGATGGCCGAGCAGCTCATCGACCGCGGCGTGCCGGCGCTGATCCTGCTGTTCGCCCTGCTCATCGGGTTCGCCACCACCATGGCCGAGCCGGCCCTGGTGGCCATCGCCGACCAGGCCGAGAACGTCTCGCCGGCCGGGATCAACGCCACCGCCATCCGCCTGGTCGTGGCCACGGGGGTGGCGGTCGGAATCGCGCTGGGGGTGTACCGCATCCTGTCCGGCGGGCCGCTGCACTACTTCATCATGGTCTCCTACGCCGTGGTCATCGTCCTGGTTGTCCTGGCCCCGAAGTACATCGTCGCCCTGGCCTTCGACCTCGGCGGGGTCACCACATCCGAGGTCACCGTGCCGCTGGTCACCGCCCTGGGCATCGGACTGGCCAGCGCCATCGACGGCCGCAGCGCGCTGCTCGACGGCTTCGGCCTCATCGCCTTCGCCTCGATCTTCCCGATCATCTCCGTCCTGCTCTATGCCATCGCCCTCGAGAAAGTCCCCCGACTGCGGAAGGAATCGACATGAAATTCACGGCCGTCGTAGTGATCGCCCCCCCGGAACTGGAGGACACCGCCATCGAGGTCGCGCAACGGGCCGGGGCGACCGGGGTGACGATCCTGGAGGGCAAGGGCATCGGCGCGCAGCAGAAGAAGACCTTCTTCGGCCTGACGTTCGAGGGCTCCCAGTCGGTGCTGCTCATGGTCGTGGGCACCCACCTGGCCACCCCGATCCTCAAATCCCTGCACGAGATCCTGGTCGACGGGGACAACTCCCACGGCATCGCCTTCAACGTCCCCATCGAGCACCTCACCGGGATCGACCCCCGGCAACTGGTGAAGTTCGAGGAATACATGCGCCGGGAGAACACCTGAGCCACGCCCACCCGCTCCCCCGCGCACGCCCCACCCCGCCCGTACAACCCAGGAGGACCCCCAATGCTCACCGTCCAACAGGTCATGGTGCCCGAGGTGATCACCATCTCCCCCTACGCCACCCTGCGCGAGGCGCTGTCGATGATGCGTTCCCACAGGGTCAAGAGCCTCGTGGTCGACCGCCAGCACCCCCACGATGCCTACGGTCTGCTCAGCTACAACGAGTTGCTGCGCGCCATCGTCGTCGAGGAGGGCGACGTGGACCTGCTCAACGTCTACGACGCCGCCGTCAAGCCCGCCATCACCGTGGGAGAGGACCTGTCGGTGAACCAGGCCGCGGCCATGATGAGCCGGTTCCACCTCAACCGCCTGGTCGTGGTCCGCGGCAACGACCTCATCGGTCTGCTCACGATGAACGACATCCTCGCCCGGCTGATCGACGAGCTCGACTGAACCGCGATCTGTGCGGTGCGCCCGGGGAGACTTGAACTCCCACGTCCGTAGACACTGGAACCTAAATCCAGCGCGTCTGCCAATTCCGCCACGGGCGCCCGCCCGGGGGTGCCGGGCGAGGTGAGCTTACCGCGCCGTCGGCGGTATCGTGGAGGGGTGTCCGACACCCTGAGCGACCGCACGGTCGGAGGCGACCCCGCCTCCGGTCCGCCGGTCTCGACCAAGGTCAGGCACCGCCCCTCGTGGATCGCGTTCGTCGTCCTGGGTTCGATCTTCTGCCTGGGGATGGGGTTCTGGCAGCTCGCCCGCTACCAGGAGGCCACGGGGACGGTGCAGAACCTCGGCTACACCTTCATGTGGCCGTTCCTGGCGGGGTTCCTGGTCTACGCGTACCTGAAGTACGTGCGACTGGAGGCCGACGAGGCCGAGTCGGCCCTCCCCGCGGCCGGTGTCGACGGGGATGAGGGTGACGACGACGAGGTCGACGGCCACCCCGACGCTCCGCCCCTGCGCCGGGGTTCGCGCAGGCAGGAGATCGTCACGGAGATCCCCGCGGACCTTCTGCCCCGGCGTCCCGCCGCGGAGGCCCGGACCGGAGATGAGGCTCTGGACGCCTACAACTCATACCTCGCCGAGCTGGCCCGTCAGGACGCGGCCGCCGGCGACCGTCACCAGGAGAGACACACCACATGACCGTCGCAGCCACCCCGGAGACCGACGACCGCAAGCCGGATCCCGACGGCAAGGTCCGCGGGGCGCTCGCCCGGTACCGCGTCCTGGCCTGGATCACCGGCGTGTGGCTGCTGGTCCTCACGGTCGAGATGATCTACAAGTACCTGATCCTGGAGAACTCCTCGGACGCTCCCGACTGGTTCACCTACATCGGACAGGCCCACGGTGTCTTCTACATCTTCTACCTGTTCATGACCCTCGACCTGGCGATCAAGGCCCGGTGGCCCGCCTCCCGCACCCTGCTGACCGCCCTGGCCGGGACGGTCCCGTTCCTGTCGTTCTGGTTCGAGCACAAGCGGACCCGGGACGTCCGGGCCGAGTACGCGGTCTGAACCGGCGCCGATCTGAGCCGGCGCCGATCTGAGCTGGCGCCGATCCGAGCCGGTCAGTCCGTCCGGCCGCGCTCGGCGAGCTCCCGGAGCGCCGGCACCAGCGCCCGCAGGGCACGGCCGCGGTGGGAGTCGGCGTCCTTCTCCCCCGGTGTGAGTTCCGCCGCGGAGCGGTCCGACCCCTCGGGCAGGAACAGCGGGTCGTAGCCGAACCCGCCCTCGCCGCGCGGCTCCCGGAGCACGTGTCCGGCCCACCGCCCCTCCGCGACCCGCTCGACCGGATTCTCCGTCGACGTTTCCGGGTCCACCGCCGGGTCAGCCGCCGAGTACACCAGGGCGCAGCTGGAGAAGAAGGCCGCGCCACGGCGGA
>NZ_JAALEC010000018.1:0-12494 GCF_014145205.1 Dietzia sp. DQ11-44 | reverse complement strand
CACCACGGCCACCGCAGTCGTCGCGGTGGCCGTGTCGACGGCGTCGCGGCGACTCCAGACGGAGGAGCGCGCCACGTCCGGATCGGTGAGCCCCTGCAGCACGTCGTCGAACAGCGGCGCCGGAGTGGGCACGGGCCGGTGGTCCAGCACGAGGATCTCTCCGTCGTGCACACGTTGTTGCGCGAGTGTCTCGGAGACGGCCAGTGGTCCACCCGCCAACCTCGACAGCTGCCATGACCCGCTCGCGTGCCCACCCATCCGGGCGTCGACGTCCACACTCGAGGCGGGCCCCGCGGCCGCCCGGATCCGATCGCGGACCAGGTCCACGATCTCGGGGATCACGGCGACGAGCTCGAGATGGGCCGGCAGACTCAGATCCACTCGTGTCGTTCGGCAGACGATCGACACCCGACGCTGGTCGAGCGGCTCGACGCCCGAAGCGACGCCCCCGGGCTCGTCCCGCCCCGTCACGCCCTGTCCTCCCACTCGTCCCTGCCCACCCGGTCGCCGGCGGTGCCACCCTGGTCGGTTGACGTCCCCGTCACGACGTGCACTGCCCTAACATCGCGCTTCGACACGGCGACCATTGTCGACGGCGGGATGCTCCCGTGGGGGCCCCTCCTCCGGTTTCGGACGAGGAACGGGTCGTCGGGGACCGGGCGGCAGGAACTGGACGAGGAGGCGGGCGCGGATGGGCGACGTGGTCTTCACCCGCGGCGAGCGGCTCGAGGCCCCGGAGGTGTCGACCGGTGAGCTCACCCTCCAGGCCCCTCCGGGACTGCCCCGGCCGACTCCCAGGCCACTGGTGCAGATCGTTCTCCCCGTCGTCCTCGTCGTCGCCGTGGTCGGGATGGTCGTGGTGATGATGCGTACGGGGATGATGCGCAACCCGATGTTCATGCTCTTCCCCGTGATGATGGCCGTCTCCGCTGTCGGAATGCTCGCCGGCAGCCTGTCCGGTGGCAACAAGACCGGTGAGACCGACGAACTGCGGAAGGACTACCTCCGCTACCTGGGTCAGACCCGGGAGACCGTCCACGAGACCGTGGTCGCGCAGCGGGCGGCCGCACTGTGGCGACACCCCGACCCGGTGGAGCTGCCCGCGCTGGTCGGAACGCCACGGATGTGGGAGCGGGAGGAGGGCGACGCGGAGTACCTCACAGTACGACTGGGCCCCGGGCGGCAGTCCCTGGCGACCCGGTTGTCCGCCCCCGACACCGGTCCGGTCGACGATCTGGAGCCCGTCTCGGTCGTGAGCATGAGGCGCTTCGTGAGAGTCCACTCGGTGGTGGACGACCTGCCTGTGGCGCTGGAGTTGCGGGCGTTCGCCGCGGTCTCCCTGGACGGTGATGTGGACGTGGCGAGATCTGCGGTCAGAGCGGCACTGGCAGGACTCGTCGTCTCCCACGGTCCCGACCGGGTCCGCGTGGCGGTCGCCGCGAGCGAGGGGAACGCCCGCCGGGCCTGGGAATGGCTCAAGTGGCTCCCTCACCACGAACACCCGACGTACACGGACGGCGGCGGACGGGTGCGACTCACCGAGTTCTCACTCGCCGGGGTCGAGTCGATGCTCTCCGAGGACATCGCGGTGCGGCCCGCTTTCGGGACGAACGCGAGGGACGGTCGGGAGGTGCCTCATCTCGTCGTCATCGTGGATGGCGTGGGAGTCACCGGCGCCGAGCGTCTGGTGGCCGAGGACGGACTGGACGGCGTGACCGTTCTCGAGGTCTCCGGCAGTCGCGCCGGGCAGCTGCGCGACCTCGCGACCCGTCTCGGGTTGTGTATCCGGCTCGACGACGACGGCAGGGCGTCGGTACACACCGAATCGGGGGAGGAGGACATCGCGAGGGCCGATTCCATGAGCCTTCCGGAAGCGGAGCGGCTCGCCATGGCACTCGCCCGCTACCGACCCGCCGACACCGTGACACACGCCGACGGCTCCACTTCCACCAGGCGGGTCCCCGGTCTGCCCGACCTGCTGGGGATCGGGATGGCCACCCGCGTCGACCCGGCGGTGGCGTGGCGACGTCGCGGCGAACGCGACCGCCTGCGCGTCCCGGTGGGGGTGAGCCCGGATGGAGCCCCCGTGGAGCTGGACCTCAAGGAGGCCGCGCACGGCGGAATGGGCCCGCACGGCCTGTGTGTCGGCGCGACAGGGTCCGGGAAGTCCGAGTTCCTGCGCACCCTCGTCCTGGGTCTGGTCGCCACGCACGACCCGGACGCGCTCAACCTGGTGCTGGTGGACTTCAAGGGCGGGGCCACGTTCCTCGGACTCGAGTCGCTGTCCCACGTGTCAGCCGTGATCACCAACCTCCAGTCCGAGATCACCATGGTCGACCGGATGCGGGATGCGCTCGAGGGCGAACTGAACCGGCGACAGGAGGTGCTCCGCGCCGCGGGCAACTACGCGGGTGTGGGCGACTACGAGGCGGCGCGGGCGAGGGGAGCGCAGCTCGATCCCCTGCCGGCACTGGTGATCGTCGTCGACGAGTTCTCCGAGCTGTTGTCCTCCAAGCCGGAGTTCGCGGAACTGTTCCTCACCATCGGGCGTCTCGGGCGCAGTCTGCACATCCATCTGCTGTTGGCGTCTCAACGGCTCGAGGAGGGACGATTGCGCGGTCTCGACAGTCACCTGTCCTACCGGATCGCCCTCAAGACGTTCTCCGCGACCGAGTCCCGCACCGTCCTGGGTGTGACCGACGCCTATCACCTGCCCGCCACGCCGGGCGCGGGCTTTCTGAAGGTCGATTCCGGCGAGCCGGTGCGATTCGACGCCGCCTACGTCTCGGGGCCCCATCGAGAGGATCGTCGACGTGACGGCTCCTCTGTCGCCGTCCCGGTCGCCCGCGCCACAGTGCGTCCGTTCACGTCCTGGTACATGCCGGTGGCCGCTCCCGCCCCATCGGCGGCCGCCGTCCGACGCGACGCGCCAGTCCCCGACGACCGGGATGAGGAGACGAGTCTGCTGGACGTCCTCGTCGGTCGGCTCGCCGGTCACGGAAGACCCGCACACGAGGTCTGGCTCCCGCCTCTGGGGGCCGGCGCAGCCCTGGACACGGCGGTCGGAACAGAACCGACGGTGTCCAGCGACGAGAGCCCGCCGAGCCTGCGCTTCCCGATCGCCGAGGTCGACCTGCCGTTCGAACAGCGTCGAGCCTCCTGGGTCGTGGACCTCTCCGGGGCGGACGGCAACGTCGCGGTGGTGGGCGGGACGAGGTCGGGCAAGTCGACCACCCTGTGCACCCTGGTGCTGGCCGCCGCGGCGACCACCGGACCCGACCGGCTCTCGGTATACGTCGTGGACCTCGGTGGCGGGCTTCTCCAGTCGGTCGCCGAGCTCCCCCATGTCGGTGGTGTCGCCAGGCGCGGCGAGGACGAGAAGATCCGTCGAACGGTCGCGGAGGTTGGCGTCGAACTCAAGCGCCGGGAGGCGGCGTTCCGCGACGAGGGAGTGACGTCCGTCGACCACGCCCGCCGCCGGCTGATCGGGCGCGACGGTCGGTCGATCGCCGAGTATCCCGAGATCCTCTTGGTGATCGATGGCTGGCAGGCGTTCCGGACCGAGGTCGAGGACCTGGAACAGCTCGTGGTGGGGCTCGCCGCGGACGGCCTGTCCTACGGCGTCCACGTCGTCCTGTCCGCAGCCCGCTGGGCCGACCTCCGGCCGGCGCTGCGGGACGCGCTCGGTACCCGTGTCGAACTCCGGCTGGGTGATCCCACGGATTCGATGATCGACCGCCGGGCGGCGATGACCGTCCCCGCCTCTCCCGGCCGGGGGTTGACCCGCGAACGCCACCACATGCTCGTCTACCAACCCCGGCTCGACGGACTCGTCGACCCGGATGGCATCGCCGACGCCACCGTCTCGGCCTCCCGGCACCTGGCGCAGCGGTGGCGGGCCCTGGTGGGCCCCGTCAACGCGGCGCCGGTCAGAATGCTCCCGGAGGTCCTGCCGTACGCCCAACTCGCGGGTCTGGCGCGCCCGGGTCCGGACGGCACACGGACGCGGGTGCCTCTCGGTGTGGACGAATCCGACCTCAAGGTCGTCTACGCGGACCTCGAGGCGGACCCGCTGATGCTGGTGCTCGGCGATTCGGAATGCGGCAAGACCTCTGTTCTCCGGGCCGTCACCCGGGGGCTGGTCGCCGGCAACAGCCCACAGGCGGCGAAGGTCATCGTGGTGGACTACCGCCGCACCATGCTGGGCGAGATCGAGGGCGATCATCTCGCGGGATACGCCGCCACCGAGACGGCGCTGGTGCCGATGGTCGATCACCTGGTCCAGATCCTCGAGGGCCGGATGCCCGGCGTCGGGATCACGCCGGAGCAACTACGCGCCCGCTCGTGGTGGAACGGTCCGCGAATCCACCTGATCGTCGACGACCTCGACCTCGTCATCACCGGTGCGGGGAACCCGCTGTCCGCGCTGACCCGATTCCTCCCGCACGCCCGCGACATCGGGTTCTCCGTGGTTCTCGCGCGGAGGACCGCGGGTTCCTCGCGCGCGCTGTACGACGGTCTCGTGGGAGGGATCCGGGACCTGGGCGGCGCCGGCCTCATCATGTCCGGGAGCCGCGAGGAGGGCCCCCTTCTCGGAGGAGTACGTCCCACCCACCTGCCGGCGGGTCGGGGCAGGCTCGTCACCCGCAGCGGGGGCGTCCGACTGGTGCAGACCGCACTCGCGGAACCGTGACCCCCGTGGGCGCGACCATCGCGGTCGATCTCTCCTGTTCCGGACTGTCGGTGGCGTCGGCGTCGGCGTCGACCGTTCTCTCCCCGGCGGTCGCGCCCACCTCCGTCCTCGCAGGTGCAGACGGTTCCGCGCTACCACCCGGGGGCGATCGGATCGAGTGCTCCGAGCGGGTCGACTCCGTCGCCCTCCGGCACCCGGACCGTTGTCTGCCGGACCCGCTGGCAGGCGCTCACCGGGATCGCACCGACGTGGCCGGGCTCTCCGTCCCCGTGGAGGAACTCCTGGCGGCTCCGGTCTCCCGGGCCCTGCGGTGGGGCGCGGCGGGGGACGGAGACGGAGTGGTGCTCATCGTTCCCAGTGGGTGGGGCAACACCCGCTCCGCCCGATTGGCATCCGCTGCGGAGGGCCTGGGTGTGTCACCCCACATCGTCCGCGCGGCGCTGGTGACCGCCGAGGCGCTGCCCTCATCCTCGGCCCGCTGGGCGGTGTGCGTGGAGGCCTGCGCCGCGAGGACCACTGTGAGCCTCGTCGAACGCACGCGGGGGGAGCTGACCCTGATCGACCGGACCATCGTCCACCGGTGGGATCCGTGCCGGGATTCGATGCGCGACGACGAGGTGCCCCGTGTGCTCGAGGCGGTGACCGCGCTACGGCGTGGGCGGCGGGAGGCGGGCACCGGCTCCACCGAGATCCTGGCCCGCGGACGCAACGCCGAGCGGGTGGTGGACGCCTGCGATCAGGCGCGGTTGCTCTCCTTCGTCGTTCCGGATCTCGCTCCGGTCGAGGCCGCTCTCCGGCTACACGAGGGAGTCTGAGTCGCCCTCCGGGTGGTCGTCGTGGCGGATGGAACCGAACCCGGCCCCGGGGACGTCGAACACTGTGACGGACCCAGGAAGGGGCCGCAGGACCACAAAGGGGAGGACGAGATGGCCGGTTTCAACACCCACATCGGGACCATGGACACCGCGGCCAGACGGGTCGACGACGTGAACACTGAGATCGATCGACTGCTCGGGAACGTCCGGGATTCGGTGTCGCAGCTCGGAGGGTCGGTGTGGCGGGGTGCGGCCCAGGCCCGGTTCGCGACGATCATGGCGGAGTGGCAGCAGCAGAGCACCAAGCTCAACACCGCCCTGGCGGGAATCTCGGAGACCATGCGGACCAACAGCACGTCGTTCGAGGCCGCCGATCAGGACTCCGCGCAGGCGATCAGCCGGGTCGGCGCCTCCGGCCCTCTGAACATCTGACCACCCACCTCCAGTCGGGAGAATTCTCATGACCTCAGGACAGATCACCTATAACCACGGCCCGATCGAGGCGCTCGTCGGCCAGGTCGGTTCGGCGTCAACGGCGCTGCGCACCACCCTCGACGATCTCAGGGCGTACCTCGCACCGCTCGTCGCCGAATGGGAGGGCGACGCCGCTGTCGCCTATCAGGCCCACCAGAACGACTGGGACCAGGCCGCCGCCGCCCTGCAGGCGATGCTCGCGGAGATCTCGCGGGCAGCGAGTCAGGGAAACCAGGGTATGGCGGATGCCGACCGTCGCGCCGCCCAGGGATGGGCATGACGGCCCCTATCCGAGTGGCCTCACCCTGAGTGGAGGCACAGCGGCGCGGAGTCTCGGTCACCGTCGGTGTGATGACCGGGCTCCGCGCGGCCGCCGCACCCCCCGACCGGATGCAGGCGAGGCAAGGCTGTCCTACCGTCGGACGTAGAGCCGGGTCGATCACCCGGCGGACGCGAACCACGGGAGGACCCACATGTACGTCACCCACGATCCGTCAACGGGAACGACCGACAGCCAGTACGACCAGACCGACGACGTCGACGGGATCCTGTCCACCGTCACCGAGGGGTTCACCTCCTGGCGCGCCACCGACGTCGCGGAGCGGGCGCGGATCCTCCTGGCGATCGCGGACGCCTTCGACGAGCACGCCGACGAGCTCGCCAAGGCCATCACCACCGAGATGGGCAAACTGCCCGACCAGGCGCAGGGGGAGGTCAAGCTCGCCGCCTCGATCTACCGCTGGTACGGCGAGCACGGCCCCGCGCTGCTGGAGCCCGAGACGCTGGACGTGCCGGGCGCCCGCCTGAATCGCGTGACCCACGAACCGGTCGGACCCCTGGTCGGCGTGATGCCGTGGAACTACCCCTACTACCAGGTGGCCCGGTTCGCGGCCCCCAACCTGCTCCTGGGCAACACCATCGTGCTCAAGCACGCCAGCATCTGCGCGCGCTCCTCCGCGGCAATAGAGAAGGTGCAGCGCGCGGCCGGGCTTCCGGAGAACGCGTACGTCAACGTCTACGCCTCCAGCGACACGGTCGCCGAGATGATCGCCGACCCCAGGATCAAGGGCGTCTCGCTCACCGGCAGCGAGGGCGCCGGCGCCGCCGTGGCCAAGGTGGCGGGGGAGAACCTCACCACCAGCGTTCTCGAACTGGGCGGCTCGGACCCGCTCATCGTCCTGGACACCGACGACCTGGACGAGCTGGTCGAGACCGTCGGCAAGGCGCGGCTGTCGAACTGCGGCCAGGCATGCAACTCGCCCAAGCGGATGTTCGTTCCGGCGGACATGAAGGACGACTTCGTGGGCAAGCTCCGCGACCTGTACGAGGGGACCAAGGTCGGCCCCGCGGCCGACGAGGGAACCGGGCTCGGACCGCTGTCCTCGGAGGACGCCCGCGACGGGGTGGTCGAGCAGGTCGAGCGCGCCGTCGAGCAGGGCGCGACCCTCGTGACCGGAGGCCGCGCGATCGATCGACCGGGTGCGTTCATGGAGCCCACCGTCCTCACCGGCATCACCCCGGAGATGGACGCCTACACCGAGGAGATCTTCGGCCCCGTCGCCATGGTGTACGGCTACGACTCCGTCGACGAGGCCGTGCGCGTCGCCAACGACACGCCCTTCGGCCTGTCCGGCTCGGTGTGGGGGGCCGACACCGACAAGGCCTCCGAGGTGGCCGAGAAGCTCGAGGTCGGGATGGCCTACGTCAACGAGCACGGCACCACCATGGCCGGCCTGCCCTTCGGCGGCGTCAAGCGCTCGGGCTACGGCCGCGAGCTGGGCCGCTGGGGCCTCGGCGAGTTCGTCAACGTACGGCTGCAGCGGGTCCACTGACCTCAGTGCAGCGACGCGTTAGCTTCGCCGCGAGTTCGAGGCCGCGGGCCTGCTCGACGACCGGACCGTCGTGACCTACTGCGGCGACCGGGGTCGCGCACGCTCTGGCGCTCGTCGGCCGGGAGGACGTCGCGGTGTACGACGGCTCCATGACCGCCTGGGCCGGCGATCCGGAACTGCCGCTTGTCACCGGCGACTCGCCCCGTTGAGCTGACTCGCCCCCGAGGCGGGTCAGCGCGCGACGGCGTAGGCCTGCGCGAGGTGCGCGATCTTCTGCGCGCGGGCCAGCCGCGGAAGGTCCGCGCCGTCGCGGCACCGCTCGCCGCCGGGCCCCAGTTCGTCGATCACTGACTCGGCCCACGAGACGTCGGCGGCCGAGGGGGACAGGACCTCGTTGATGTACGGGGCCTGGTCCACCCGCAGGCACAGCTTGCCGGTCATGCCCATCTCGACCGCGTGCTCGGCGGCGTCCATGAGGACCTGGGTGTCGTTGGAGATGGTGGGCCCGTCGATCGGCGGAGCCACGCGCGCGACCCGGCTGGACACCACGAACTGCGAGCGGGTGTAGGCCATGGCGATCTGCGAGGACCCGATCCCGGTGTCACGGCGGTAGTCACCGATGCCGAACGCCAGGCGCACCACCTGGTCGGTCTTGGCGATCTCCGTGGCGGCGGCCAGACCGTCGGCGGACTCCACCAGCGCGACGATCGGTGTGTCCGCGGCCAACCGGGCGGCCGTCAGCGAGACGTGCTCCGGGTTCTCGGTCTTGGCCAGCATCACGCCGTCGAGGCCGGGGCAGTGGCCCAGGGCCATGAGGTCCTTCTCCCACTCGGGGGAGCGGACGTCGTTGATCCGGACCCACGCGTGGTTGCCGGCCTCGAGCCACTGGCGGACCTCACGACGAGCGCGTTCCTTCTCCGACTGGCGGCACCCGTCCTCGACGTCCAGGACGACGACGTCCATCTCGGAGTTCACGGCCGCGTCGAAGCGATCGGACTTGTCGGCAGGCAGGAGTAGCCACGAACGGGCGATCGTCGGCGGGATGGTCGACATGGGGTTCATGGGTACCGGTCATCCTTTGTTCGAGAGACGGCTGGCCGCGGAACGCGGGAGGTCGCGCGGCAACCTCCCCACGATACGTGGCCCGGGTCGCGGGGTTCCACACGGTGACCAGCAAGCCATAGGACGCGATCGGTCCTCATTGGCGGACCCGTGTATTGACTACCGTTTCCCGGCGCGGCACTCTTTGGCGAGTGAGTACCAGACTGGCGTCCGACGCCCCGGCGATCGAGGCGGAACACCTCGTCAAAAAGTTCGGTGACTTCACCGCCGTCGATGACATCTCCTTCTCCGTCCCCACCGGATCGGTCCTCGGGCTGCTGGGGCCCAACGGGTCCGGCAAGACCACCACCATCCGCATGATGACGACGCTGAGCCCGCCCACCTCCGGCACCGCGCGCGTCGCCGGACACGACGTCATGGGTGCACCGGCCGAGGTGCGCAAGGCCATGGGGCTGACCGCGCAGGCGGCCACCGTCGACGAGTTGCTCACCGGACGCGAGAACCTCCGCCTCATCGGGGACCTCTACGGCCTGCCCAAGAAGATGGTCAAGTCGCGCGCCGACGAGCTGCTGGAGAAGTTCTCGCTCGCCGACGCCGCGACCAAGGTCGCCAAGAGCTACTCCGGGGGCATGCGGCGCCGGCTCGATCTGGCGGCCAGCCTCGTCGCGGCCCCGCCCGTGCTGTTCCTGGACGAGCCGACCACCGGTCTCGACCCCCGGTCGCGCAACGAACTCTGGGACGTCCTGCGCGACCTGGTCCGGGACGGCACCACGTTGTTGCTCACCACCCAGTACCTCGACGAGGCCGATCAGTTGGCCGACCGGGTGATCGTCATCGATCACGGCAGCGTCATCGCCGAGGGCACCCCGCTCGAGCTCAAGGACCGCTCCGGTGCGGCCAGCCTGGTCATCACCGTCTCGAGGCCGGACGACGTCGACGAGGCCGTCCGCGTCCTCGACGGCCGGATCGGGGAACTGCACGTCGACCGCGACGCGCGCCGGCTCACCGCGCCGTCGGAGGGCGTCTCGGCGCTGGCGGGGATCGCCACCGCGTTCACCGACGCCGGGATCGAACTCGACGACATCGGCCTGCAGCGCCCCAGTCTGGACGACGTCTTCCTGTCCCTCACCGGACACAGGGCCGAGGACACCGCGGACACCGTGGACGCCGACATCATCGGACAGGAGAACCGGGTATGAGCACCGTCGCCGACCCCACCCACACCTCGGCCGCCCACGAGCGGTTCGCGATGCCGGTCCGTCACGAGGGTCCGCCGCTGAGCCGGCAGATCTCCGCGCTGGTGCGCCGCAACCTCTTCCACATCCGCCGCCAGCCGGAGAACCTGGCGGACGTCACCATCCAGCCGGTGATGTTCGTCCTGCTGTTCGCCTTCGTCTTCGGCGGCGCGATCGCGGTGGCCGGCGGCGTGAACTACCGGGAGTGGCTGCTCCCCGGGATCATGGCGCAGACCATGGCGTTCTCCTCGTTCGTCGTGGCCGCGGGGCTGTGCAACGACCTCAACAAGGGGATCATCGACCGCTTCCGGACCCTGCCCATCCAGCGTGCGTCGATTCTCATCGCGCGCAGCGCGTCCAGCCTCATCCACTCCTCCATCGGCGTGGTCGTGATGTCGCTGACGGGTCTCGTCGTGGGGTGGCGGATCCGGAGCGGGATCGTCGACGCCGTGCTGGGCTACCTCATCCTGCTGGGCTTCGGGTTCGTCATGATCTGGATCGGGATCGTCGTGGGCTCCCGGCTCAAGACCATCGAGGCGGTCAACGGTGTCATGTTCACCACGATCTTCCCCATCACGTTCCTCGCCAACACCTTCGCGCCCCCGGAGTCGATGCCGTCGTGGCTGCGGCCGGTCGCCGAGTGGAACCCGCTGGCCTCGGTCGTCCAGGCGATGCGCGAGCTCTGGGGCAACGCGCCCGCGGTGGGTCCGGATGCCGCGCTGCCGCTGCAGCACCCGGTGCTGGCGTCACTGCTGTGGATCGTCGGGCTGACGGTGATCATCGCCCCGATCGCCGTCAAGGCCTTCGACGCCCGGACCCGCGACTGACGCGCCGGCGGCCGTCAGGCCTTCTTCTTGGGGGAGACCCGGATGGTGATGGACCCGACCACCGGTTCGACGCCGGCGTCGTCGACGAAGCGCAACGGGACGTCGATGTCCTGGCCGCTGGTGATGGCCGAGAAGTCGGGGAGTTCGGTCCACTCGGCGGTGACGGTCAGGCCGCCGGTCGACTTGGCCGGGTAGCGCACGTTCATGCCCACGGGGATCCACCGGTGGGTGGCCGGCACGGTGGCCTCGGCGAGCACCCCCATCGCCATCTCGGCCAGGTTCAGGGCGGCGATCACGTGAAAGGTGCCGATGTGGTTGCGGTTGCCCCACCAGCCTGGGCCGCGCACCTCGCACCGTCCCGGCCGCACGTCCACCACGTGCGGGAGAACCGTGCGGAAGTAGGGGGCCTTGAGGCTGACGGCCGCGCTGAACAGGCGCGAGCCGAAGGGCAGCCGGCTCGCCTTCTGCCAGAGGAGGAACGTCTGGGTGGGTGCGGGCCGGACGGGCGTGGTGTCGGTCATCCGGCAGATGTTACTCCCCGGTAGGTTCCGGATGTCGTGCACCACCGGATGCGCTACCGGACGCACCGCGGTGCCCACCGCCCGGCCCGCCGCCTCAGGCCAGGATGCACGTCCCCTGCCTGAGGAGTTCGTGGAGCCGGGCCTGGTCGGCGTCGGGCTCGTCGACCCAGCGCCGGTACGCCGAGAGGGC
Organism: Dietzia sp. DQ11-44; assembly: GCF_014145205.1. Taxonomy (NCBI): domain Bacteria; kingdom Bacillati; phylum Actinomycetota; class Actinomycetes; order Mycobacteriales; family Dietziaceae; genus Dietzia; species Dietzia sp. DQ11-44. The sequence continues at coordinate 845 of NZ_JAALEC010000018.1, read as the reverse complement.
GATCCCGAGCGCGGCGTGAGCCGTGGCGGCCGGGATCAGATCGTGCACGGTCTCCCCGCGACGCGCGGCCACGAACTCCGCGACGGTCCTCCGCCAGTCCGCGTACATCAGCGTCGAATGGGCCTGGAGTTCGTCCACCCCGAGCAGTAGTCCCATCCGCAGGCGGTGCACCTGGGTCTCGGAGTCCGGGAAGGTGTTGAACGCGACGAGCGAGTCCGCCAGCGCGTCCCGGAGCGGGGTCGAGCCGGGGATCTCGGCCAGCTGTCGCCGCATCCCGTCCATCTGCACGTCGAACTCGCCCCACGCGATCGCCGCCTTCCCCGGGAAGTACCGGAAGAGGGTCCGCCGGGAGATGTGTGCGGCCTCGGCGATCTCGTCGACGCTGGTCGCGTCGTATCCCTGGCGCGCGAACAGCCTCAACGCCACCGCCACGATCGAGGCGCGCGTCGTGGACGGTCGTCGCCCGGGGACGCGACTGTCGTCAGACTCCGTCATTCCCATGATCGACAAGCCTAGAGCCATCCCGGACGCGGACCGTGCATTGACCATTGCAATTGGCACTAGGTGCCAATATGATGCAGGTCTCACCTGGAGTGGTGAGGAACCCAACCGCGTTGACGAGAGGAACCGCCGTGGAGAACACCCAGAACACCGAGGTAGTGCTGGAGGAGGCCCTCATCGAGGAGGTCTCGATCGACGGTATGTGTGGGGTCTACTGACATGACCTCCGCAGCAGCGCCGGCCGGCGCCGGACAGGACGCCGCGCCCGCGGCCTTCGATCTCGACGCCGGCTGGCGCCTGCACCCCGGAGTGGCGCTGCGTCCCGAGCCGTTCGGGGCCCTGCT
>NZ_JAALEC010000188.1:0-5735 GCF_014145205.1 Dietzia sp. DQ11-44 | reverse complement strand
GGGCCGCAGGTGCATTGACGGCTCCCGCCGTCAGCAGGGGTGGTGCGCCTGCTGGACCTGGTACACGGGGGTGGGCACGCCCTCCATCCTCGCCTTGAGCTGCAGGGCCAGGTACTTGGAGTAGTGGCGGGACTGGTGCAGGTTGCCTCCGTGGATCCAGAGCTGCTCGACGTTCGTCGGCTTCCACATGTTGCGCAGTTCCCCTTCCCAGGGCCCGGGGTCCCGGGTGGTGTCGGAACCGTATCCCCAGACCTTGCCCACCCGGTCGGCGACGTCCTGCGACACGAGATCGGTCAACCACTGGTTCATCGAGCCGTACCCGGTGGCGTAGACGATGAGGTCGGCGGGCAGGATCCTCCCGTCGTCCAGCTCCACCCCGTCGGCCCGGATCCGCGTCACCTGCCCGCGCGCCAGCGCGACCTCACCGTCGATCACCAGTTGGCTGGCACCGACGTCGATGTAGTACCCCGAACCGCGCCGGAGGTACTTGAGGAAGAGGCCGGACCCGTCCTCCCCGAAGTCCAGCTCGAATCCGGCCTCGTCGAGCCGGCCGTAGAACTCCGAGTCCTTCTCCGCCATCTGCTCGTAGACGGGGATCTGCACCTCGGGGAGCAGGCGGTAGGGCCAGGAGGCGAAGAGCATGTCGGCCTTCTCGGTCGTCACCCCCGCCTCCAGTGCGTCCTCGGAGTACAGGGGTCCGAGCGCCAGCGACATGAGCGACTCGCTCCGCGCGATGTGGGTGGAGGAGCGCTGGACCATGGTGACGTCCGCTCCGTGGTCCCAGAGCGCGGCGCAGATGTCATGGGCCGAGTTGTTCGAGCCGATCACCACGGCCCGCTTGCCCTCCACGTCCCCCTCACCGGTGAACTCCGAGGAGTGCCACTGCTCGCCGGTGAACGAGTCCGCGCCCTCGACGTGCGGGATGTTCGGGTAGCCGGAGACCCCGAGCGCGAACACCAGCTGGGTGGGGCGGAGCTCCACCTTCTCGCCTCGCCGGTCCACCTCGACCCGCCACGTCCCGGACTCCTCGTCGAAGTCGGCGGTCAGACACTGCGTACCGGACCAGTAGTCGAGCTCCATGATCGCGGTGTAGTGCTCGAGCCAGTCCCCGACCTTGTCCTTGGACGGGAAGACCGGCCAGTCGTCGGGGAAGGGGATGTACGGGAGATGGTCGTACCAGACCGGGTCGTGGAGGTGGAGTGACTTGTAGCGCTTGCGCCACGAGTCGCCGGCCCGCTCGTTCTTCTCGATCACGATGGTCGGCACGCCCAGCCGCTTGAGTCGGGCCGCGAGCCCGATCCCGCCCTGGCCTCCGCCGATGATCACCGTGTACGGCTGCTCGGTGTATCCGAGGGTCTCCTGGCGCTCCTGCTTCTTCTCGAGCCACGTCGTGCGCCCCTTGCGGATGACGTGTTCGACGCCCTGGTCCCGGGTCCGGCGCCTCTTCTCCTCGTGGCCCTTGAGTTCCTGCATCGTGGTCAGGAGGGTCCAGGCCTTGCCGTCGCGCAAGCGGAGGTGGGCCCATCCGCGGCCGACCGCGGTCTCGAAGGTCACCCACGCCTCGGTCACGTCACCCGACGCGCTCGCGGGGTCGTCGAGCCTCCAGGCGGAGGGCGAGACCGCGGCCAGCTGGGATTCGAGCATCCCGCGGATCTCCTCCCGCCCTTCGAGGGTCTTGAGGTTCCATGTGAAGGCGACGAAGTCGCGCCAGTAGCCCTCGGGGTCGAACAGCTGCGCGGCCCGCTCCGCGTCCCCCGCCCGGAGGGCCTCGTCGAACTCCCCGAGCCACCTCTCGACCGTGGCGTCCGCGCCTGAACCGGCGCCGCCCGCCCCACCCCGGTCGGCCGGTGCGTCTGTCGTCTGGGTCATGTCCGCTCCTTCGTGTCGTGTAGCTTCGGCAATGACGTAGATCACACTTTCTTCCCCAGGGGTGGCAATGTCGTTGCACCCGGCCCTGCGGTTCTCCGACCCCCGGGCCTTCGCCGAGCGCTCCATCAGGGCCCACGGGATCGCGCTCTCCGGTGGCGCGACCTCAGACCTCGACTCGCGGGTCCTACAGGCGTGGAGGCGCAGCGGAGCGGCCGGGATCTCGCCGGACCAGGAAATGCCGGCCCGCGTGCTCACCCGCGAACAGGTCGCCGACGCGCGGCAGCGCACACCCCTGCGCCACATCGCGGCGGACGTGGTGGCCTCGGTGTCCGACACCTCCGCCGCGGGCCGGCACCTGGTGGTCCTCACCGATTCGCGGGGGTGCCTGCTCTGGCGGTCGGGAAGTCCCCACGTACTCCGCCGCGCCGACTCGATCGCGTTCGCCGAGGGCGCGGACTGGTCCGAACGGGGGATCGGCACGAACGGCATCTCCCTCGCGTTGGAGACCGGGACGTTGACCCACGCCACCGCGGGCGAGCACTACGTCCGGGCCCATCACGGCTGGACCTGCACGGCTAGTCCCGTCCGGGACGCCCGCGGCAGGATCCTCGGGGTCCTCGACGTCTCCCATCCGGTCCGCTTCTCGAGCTCCGAGACGGCCGCGCTGGTCCGTTGCGGTACCCGGTTGGCCGAGACGCTGCTCGCGAACGGAGTGGGTGGGCCGTCCCCGGACGACCCCCGCCCGCCGGACGCGGGCTCGCGCCCCGGACCCGGCCCCGACGAGAGCACGGATCGGGGCGACAACCCGGTGACGGAGATCCGTCTGCTCGGGTGGAGGCCGTCGGTGATCCGGGCCGACGGGTCGACGGTCGACCTCACCCCGCGAAGGGCGGAACTGCTCGCGCTCCTGGCGTCCCGGGAGGCGTGGACCGCGCGCTCCCTGTCCGAGGCGCTCTACGGGGACAGGGACGCCACGGCGACCGTCAGGGGCGAGGTCCGCAGGCTCCGTCAGCTCACCGGCCTGTCGATCGACTCCCAGCCGTACGCCCTGGCCTCCCACGAGCGAGGCTGCGTGGACTTCCTCTCGGTGGAGCATCCCGACGATCTCCTGCCCCTCTCGGAGATCCCGGCCATCATCGACCTGCGGTACGGGATCTGAGGCCACGGGATCTGACACCGCGGTTCGGCGCGGCCGGAACCTCGTCCGACCGAGGTGGCACAATCAGCAGTCATGACGCCGGAGAACACGGGACGCACGCTCCACCAGCCGCGCACGCTCGACCAGTCGTCCAAGCTCAAGGACGTCCTCTACGAGATCCGCGGCCCGGTGCTGGCGCGGGCGAACCAGCTCGAGGCGGAGGGTCACCGGATTCTCAAGCTGAACATCGGCAACCCCGCCCCCTTCGGGTTCGAGGCGCCGGACGTGATCATGCGCGACATGATCGCTGCACTGCCCCACGCGCAGGGCTACTCGGAGTCCAAGGGCATCCTGTCGGCCCGTCGAGCGATCTTCACGCGGTACGAGCTGGTCCCCGACTTCCCGCAGCTGGACGTGGAGGACATCTACCTCGGCAACGGCGTGTCCGAGCTGATCACCATGACGATGCAGGCGCTGCTGGACGACGGCGACGAGGTCCTCATCCCCGCCCCGGACTACCCGCTGTGGACCGCCATGACCTCACTCGCCGGGGGCAGGCCCGTCCACTACCTCGCCGACGAGCAGGACGACTGGAACCCGTCGCTCGAGGACATCGCCTCGAAGATCACGCCCAAGACCAAGGCCATCGTCGTGATCAACCCCAACAACCCCACCGGGGCGGTCTACTCCCGGGAGGTCCTGCAGGGGATCGTGGACCTGGCCCGCGAGCACAGTCTGCTCATCCTGGCGGACGAGATCTACGACCGGATCGTCTACGACGAGGCGCAGCACACCTCCATCGCCTCGCTCGCGCACGATCTTCTGGTCCTGACCTTCAACGGCCTGTCCAAGACGTACCGCGTGGCGGGCTACCGGGCGGGCTGGATGGCGATCACCGGCCCCAAGGCGCACGCGGCCGGGTTCCTCGAGGGTCTGGAGCTGTTGGCCTCGACGAGGTTGTGCCCCAACGTGCCCGCGCAGCACGCCATCCAGGTGGCACTCGGCGGGTACCAGTCGATCAACGAGCTGATCGAGCCCGGGGGCAGGCTCCACGAGCAGCGCGGCATCGCGTGGGAGAAGCTCAACTCGATCCCCGGGGTGAGCTGCGTCAAGCCGATGGGCGCCCTCTACGTGTTCCCCAGGCTCGACCCGGAGGTCCACGAGATCCACGACGACCGCCTGTTCGCGCTGGACCTGCTCGAGCGCGAACGCATCCTGGTCACCCAGGGCACCGGGTTCAACTGGCCCGACCCGGATCACTTCCGCGTGGTCACGCTGCCCGCCGGCCGCGACCTGGCCGTGGCGATCGAGCGGATCGGCAACTTCCTGGCCTCGTACCGCCAGTAGTCCGGGCGCTCAGTGCCGCGCGCCCACGGTCGCCCGGTCCAGTTCCTCCGGGGTCACGTCGCGGGAGAGCCACACCGCTGCCGCGGTGGTGAGCGGGACGCACAGGGCGAGGGCGATCGCGCCGACGAGCGACCGCATCAGCTCCACGGCCACGACGTCGGAGGTGAGGATCGACAGCGGCGAGCGGGTCCCCAGCGAGAACAGCAGCAGCAGCGGCAGCGCCGACCCGGTGTACGCCAACACCAGGGTGTAGACCATCGAGGCGACGTGGTCGCGTCCGACCCCCATCGCCGACCGGAACACCTGGACGGGTCCGGCGTGCGGGTCGAGGTGGCGCATCTCGAACACGGTCGCGGACTGGCTCACGGTGACGTCGTTGAGCACGCCCAGGGCGCCGATGATGAAGCCGGCGAGCAGCAGTCCCGTCAGCGAGACGTGCTGCACGAACACCTGGACCTGGGTCGTGGAGTCGCCGCTCAGCCCGGTGATCCTGGTGGTCTCGATGACCACCCAGCTCAGTAACGCCGCCGCCAGCATCGCCGACAGGGTGCCGAGCAGCGCGGCGTGCGTCTTGAGGTTGATCCCGTGGACCACGTAGATCACCAGGTAGAGCACGGCGGAGCCGCCGACCACGGCCACCAGGATGGCCGGGTTGCCGTCGAGGATGGAGGGGAGGACGAACCCCACGACGACGACGAGCGCCACCGCGATCCCGATCAGGGCCCGCAGTCCCTTCCACCGCCCGACGGCGACCATCACCACGGCGCCCACGAGGAGCCACAACGCCATGGGCACGGTGCGGGTGAAGTCCTCGAAGGCATAGGTGTCGGTGGCCCCCTGGGGGGAGCGGCCCAGCTGGATCTGGTCGCCCTCACCGAGGTCCGGGGATCCGGGCCCGGGTGGTATCTCCAGCAGGACCTGTCGGCCGGCGTCCGGGCCGGTGTCGAGTCGGACGATCGAGCGCGGACACTCCGGGCCGGGGAACCGGGGCTCGAGCGGTGGACCGGGCAGCACCCGACCGTTGTCCGGGGAGCCGCAGGGTGCCACCTCGGTGGACACGACCTCGCCCCGCTCGGTCACCACCGAGGACCCGGACGACTGGGCGAAGTACGGGTCCAGCTCGGGGTCCTGGAAGGTCGGCCAGAGCAGCGCCACCCCGATCATCGTCGCGACCGCGCCCAGGATCAGTCCGACCACCGTGATCCGGCCGGCGCCGCCGGACGGAACGAGGCGGGACCCGTGTCGGGGGCGCTCGACCCGGTGCCGGTGCCGGGGAGGGGTCGCTGGCCGGTCGCTCACGCCGGTAACCCTAACCCGCGCCGGGCCCGGTCGGAGTCGGAGGACGGTCGGAGTCGGAGGACGGCCACCCGGGCGCGGTCGA
>NZ_JAALEC010000187.1:0-5160 GCF_014145205.1 Dietzia sp. DQ11-44 | reverse complement strand
GGTCGAGAGCCAACCGGCGCGCGCCCTCGCCCCGGGTGAGCACGTGGACCTCCGCCCCCTGCGCGAGGGCGAGTTGAGCGGTGAGATGGGCCGAACCGCCGAAGCCGTAGACGCCCAGCCTGCCGCCCGGCGGGAGCGCCGCACGCTTCAGCGCGCGGTACCCGATGATGCCCGCGCACAGCAGCGGCGCGGCCGAGAGGTCGTCGATCCCGTCGGGAAGGGCGTAGGCGAAGGCCTCGGCAGCGGTGGTGAACTCCGCGTAGCCGCCGTCGGCATCCCATCCGGTGTAGCGGGACCGGGCGCACAGGTTCTCCCGTCCGGCCCGGCAGGCACCGCAACTCCCGCAGGTGCCCCGCAGCCAGGGGACGCCCACCCGGTCACCGGTGAGGAACCGGACGCACCCGGGACCCGAACCGACGACCTCTCCGACGATCTCGTGGCCGGGGACCACCCGCGGTCGGCGGACCGGGAGGTCACCTGTGGCGACGTGCAGGTCGGTCCGGCAGACCCCGCACGTGAGGACGCGGATCAGGATCTCACCCGGCCCGGGCTCGGGCACGGCGAGCTCGACGAGGTCCAGCGGGGACCGCGCCAGGGGTGCCGGCTCGCGGACCACCCAGGCCCGCATCGTCGTCGTCATGGTCACGATCACCTCGATCCCGCGGTGCGGTGACGGCGATCCTATCCCCGGCCGCGCGGCGCGGGCCAGCCCCGGACAGCGATCGGGCGCGTGGTCGGGACGGCCGGAACCACGACGAGGTCCGGGACCCGCCCCCACGGGATTCGTGGGGTGGGTCCCGGACCTCGAGGGGTCAGATGTAGATGGCGGGGTCGATGTAGAACTGCGCGTCGCGCAGCTCCTCCTTCGACTCCGTGGCGGGCTTGGCGACGCCCGGGATGCCCACGACGATCGAGTTGGCCGGGGCGTCCTTGACCACCACGGCGTTGGCGCCGACCGACGAGTCCGAACCGATCTCGACGGGGCCCAGGATCTTGGCCCCGGCGCCGACGGTCACGCGGTCGCCCAGGGTGGGGTGGCGCTTGACGTGCTTGAGCGAGACGCCGCCCAGGGTGACCCCGTGGTACAGCATGCAGTCGTCGCCGATCTCGGCGGTCTCCCCGATGACCACGCCCATGCCGTGGTCGATGAAGAACCGCCGACCGATGGTGGCACCGGGGTGGATCTCGATCCCCGTGAGGAACCGGGTGAACTGGCTCAGGACGCGGGCCGCGAACCGGCCGGTCCCGCCGGCCACCCACAGTCGGTGGGAGAGCCGGTGGGACCAGATCGCGTGCAGGCCGGAGTAGACGATCGCGTTCTCGACATCTCCCCGGGCCGCCGGGTCGTGGGCACGCGCCGCGGCGAGATCCTCGCGCAGGGTGCGCAGGATCCCCGCCGCGGGCGCGTCCGCGGTCGACGGAGTCGGGTCGGTCATCAGTCGCGGTAGTCCTCGAACAGCATGGTGGACACGTAGCGCTCGCCGTAGTCGCACACGATCACCACGATGGTCTTGCCGGCGTTCTCGGGACGCTTGGCCACCTCGAGCGCGGCCCACACGTTGGCACCGGACGAGATGCCGGCGAGGATGCCCTCCTCGGTGCCGAGGCGCTTGGCGATCCGCAGCGAATCGTCGAGGGTGACGTCGATGACCTCGTCGTAGATGTCCCGGTTGAGGATCTCGGGGACGAAGTTGGCGCCCAGACCCTGGATCTTGTGCGGTCCGGCCTTGCCCTCGGTGAGCAGCGGCGAGTCCTTGGGCTCGACGGCCACGATCTGGATGTCCGACTTCTGCTCGCGCAGGTACCCGCCGGCGCCGGTGATGGTGCCGCCGGTGCCGATGCCGGCGATGAAGATGTCGACCTCGCCGTCGGTGTCCTCCCAGACCTCGGGGCCGCTGGTCCGGCGGTGGACGTCCGGGTTGGCCGGGTTGGCGAACTGCCGGGCCAGGACCGCGTTCTCGCGGGTGGAGGCGACCTCCTCGGCCTTGGCCACGGCGCCCTTCATGCCCTCGGAGCCCGGGGTGAGGATGAGCTCGGCACCGTAGGCACGCATGACCGCACGGCGCTCGACCGACATGGTGTCGGGCATGACCAGGACGGACTTGAACCCGCGCGCGGACGCGACCATGGCCAGCGCGATGCCGGTGTTGCCGGACGTGCCCTCGACGATGGTGCCACCGGGCTTGAGGGCGCCGGAGGCGACCGCGTCGTCGATGATCGCGGCACCGATGCGGTCCTTGACGCTGGCGGCCGGGTTGGCGGACTCCAGCTTGGCGAGCACGGTGGCCTGGAGGCCGTCGGTGAGGGAGTTGAGGCGGACCAGGGGCGTGTGGCCGATGGTCTCGGTGATGTCGGAATAGATCTTCGCCATTGGTGAGTTCCGTTCTTCAGAATGAACCGATCTGTCTATCGGCAAGTGTACGTGATCCCGCACCCGTCCGGACCACGCCCGCGTGAAATGACGGGGCCGGCGAAATGCCGCAGCGCCCGGACCCCGTGGGGCCCGGGCGCTACCGGTCGAGGACTCAGTTGTCGGAGTAGAGCGCCTCGATCTCGCTGCCGAAGCGGTCGTGCACGACGTTGCGCTTGAGCTTGAGCGTCGGGGTGAGCTCACCGCTCTCCACCGAGAACTCCGCCGCGAGGATCTTGAACTTGCGGATGGACTCGGCGCGGGAGACGGACTTGTTGGCCTGGTCCACCGCGTCCTGGATGGCGCCGACCAGCTCGCCGTCCTGGAGCAGGTCCGCCACCTCGCCGGTCTTGCCGTGCTTGTCCCGCCACGCCGGGAAGGTCTCCTGGTCGATGGTGATCAGCGCTGCGATGTAGTTGCGGTTGTCGCCCACCACGACGGCCTGGCTGATCAGCGGATCGGCCGAGAGGAGGTCCTCCATCTGGGACGGCGACACGTTCTTGCCGCCGGCGGTGACGATGAGGTCCTTCTTGCGGCCGGTGATCGACAGGTAACCGTCCGAGTCGAGCTCGCCGATGTCGCCGGTGTGGTACCACTCGCCGGTCCAGGACTCCTCGTTGGCCTTCGGGTTCTGCCAGTAGCCCTTGAACAGGGTCTTGGCCTTGGCCAGGATCTCGCCGTCGTCGGCGATCTGGATGGTCACACCGGGGATCGGTCGACCGACGGTGCCGATCTTGGCCTGGCCGATCGGGTTGACGGTGAGCACGCCCGAGGACTCGGTGAGGCCGTAGCCCTCGAGCAGGTCGAAGCCGGCGCCGCGGTAGAAGTGGCCGAGACGGGCGCCCAGGGGGCCGCCGCCGGAGATGATGCGGTTGCACTCGCCGCCCAGGGCGTCGTGGAGCTTCGAGTAGACCAGCTTGGAGAACAACTTCTGCTTGAGCGCCAGGCCCGCGGGCGGCTTCCCGCCACCCTCCATGGCCATGGAGTAGTCGATCGCGGTCTGCACCGCGGCCTTGAAGATCTTGGCCTTGGCGCCGCCGGCGGCCTCGGCCTTGCCCGCGGCGGAGTTGTAGACCTTCTCGAGCACGCGCGGGACCGACACGAGGAAGGTCGGGTGGATCTCCGCCAGGCGCTCGACGACCTTGGTCGTGTCGGGCTCGTGGGCCACGGCGACGCGCTTGTAGAAGCATGCCACCTCGAGGATGCGGGCCAGCACGTGTGCCAGCGGCAGGAAGATCAGGGTGCGGCTGTTGGGGACGAACGCGTCCTTGAGCTGCTCCTCGACCGACATCACGACGCCGGCGAACCCGCCGTGCAGGATCTCGCAGCCCTTGGGGTTGCCCGTCGTGCCGGAGGTGTAGATGATGGCGCACCGGTCCTCGTGGCCCGTCGCCAGCGAGGCCTGCTCGAGCTGCTCGTCGGTGACATCCGCTCCCGCGGCGGTGAGCTGGGCGACCAGGTCGTTCTCGATGACCATGATGTCGCCGTTCCACTCGGTGCCGGACGTCAGCACCTCGCGGAGTTCGAGGTTCTCGACCACGGCGACGGTCGCGCCGGAGTCGGTGAGGATCCAGTCGCACTGGCCCGACGAGGAGGTCTCGTAGATCGGCACGGTGACGGCGCCGACCGCCCAGGAGGCCCACGCGATGAGCGACCACTCGTAGCGGGTGTGGCTCATGATGGCCAGGCGGTCGCCGGGCTTGACGCCCCGGGCGATGAGTCCCTTGGCGACGCCCTTGACCTCTTCCAGGTACTGGGCGCAGGTGACCTCCTTCCAGTCGGTCCCGACGAGCCGCAGTACCGCGACGTCGTTCGGGGCCTCCTCCGCGTTCTTGAACAGGAGTCGGCCGAGGTTCTCGACAGGGAAGGGCTTGGTTACTGGAGGGGTGGCGAACTCGGTCGTCATTGCGATCCTTAGGTCATGTGTGGCCTGTATCACTGGCAAGTGTAGAGGGTTGGCCGCTGTCCGTGTTCAGCACGGTCTATTTAGATCCGTTTATGAGGGGCGCGTCAGGTTTGTGATCCCGGTTCGTGTGATACGGGTTACACTGACGACATGTTCGGGGGCACGGGACCCGCGGCGAGCCTGCTGGTGGCCGAGTCGTGGGAGCGCAGCAGGCATCGGGGTATCGACCCCACCGTGGTCGCGCCGTCGGTCGAGCTGGAGGGCCCGGACCTCTCCCGCCACGTGGCGGAGCACCGGATGGCGTCGGTCCTCCCGGTGGTCGAGTCGGTCCTCGTGTCGGGCGTGGTCTCCAGCGGGCACATCGTCGCCGTCGCGGACGAGCGGGGACGGTTGCTCCGCGTGATCGGTGACCGGGGCGTCCGGTCCCGCGCGGAGTCGATGGCGTTCATCCCCGGCGCGGTCTGGACGGACGAGGCGGTCGGGGCCAACGCGCCGGGGCTCGCGCTCCGGCACGACACGGAGGTGCGGGTCCGCGGGTCCGAGCACTATCTCGAGATGGCCCACGAGTGGAGTTGCGCGGCGGCGCCGGTCCACGACCCCGGGACGGGTGAGCTGATCGGGCTCATCGACGTCACCGGCCCGAGCAGTGCGGCCTCGGATCAGATGCTCGCCCTGATCCGGGCGACGGTGATGCTCGCCGAGGGGGAGCTGCGCACCGCCGCCGGCCTGGTCGTACCCCGTCGCGGCGGGGTCGACCGAGCCGAGGGTGGGCGGTTCAGGCTGCGTGTTCTCGGTGCGGGGGCCGGCGTGGTCGACGGGGACGGCCCCGGGGTCGGCGGGCGCG
>NZ_JAALEC010000186.1:0-2782 GCF_014145205.1 Dietzia sp. DQ11-44 | reverse complement strand
CGCGGTCAGCGACTCGGCGGTCGCCAGGGTCCACCCGCGCCCGCCGAGTGCGGCCACCGCGGCCGCGGCACCCGGATCGGGGAGATCAGCGGAGGTCATGGCAACCCGGGCCGGGGGGCTCAGTGCCCGGCCCTGGCGGCCTGACGCGCCTTCACCAGGTAATCGATACCCGTGTAGACGGTCAGGACCAGCGCCACGCCGATCACGGCCCATTCGACGGGCCAGACCCAGTGCGGTAGCGGGAGGATCAGCATGCCCAGCCCCAGGGTCTGGGTCACGGTCTTGAGCTTGCCACCCTTACTGGCCGCCACCACGTGGTCGACGCCGAACAGACGCCAGAGGGTGATCCCCACCTCGCGGACGAGGATCACGATCGTCACCCACCAGAACAGCTCGTGGACCAGGGACAGCGAGATCATCGCCGCCGCCATGAGCGCCTTGTCCGCGATCGGGTCGGCGATCTTGCCGAAGTCCGTCACCAGACCCAGCCGCCGGGCGAGGTACCCGTCCACGTAGTCGGTCGCCATCGCGAACACGAAGACGACGAACGCCCCCACCCGCCACCAGGGATCCTGGGCGCCGGCGACGAAGAACAGGACCACGAAGACGGGGACCAGGAGGATCCTCACCACCGTGAGGACGTTCGCGATGTTGAGGACGGGGACCTCGTCGGTCCGGCGTCCGTTCTCGCGCGTGGAAGCAGTCACCCCCTCACCTTAGCGAGGACGGCGGGAATACCCTTGGTCGCGACGCACCCCCGACCCCGATCCCAGGAGATCCACGATGCCGCTCTTCGCCGTCACCTACCGCTACTCCGACGCCCAGACCCAGGAGCGGGAGGCCAACAAGCCCGCCCACCGCGAGTGGCTGTCCGCCCGCGTCGACGACGGGTCCGTCCGGTCCGTGGGACCGTTCGTCGACGGATCCGGGGCGTTGCTGGTGGTGGAGGCCGACGACGACGAGGCCGCACGATCGCTCGTGGGCGACGACCCCCACTGCCTGCGCGGAATGGTCGCGGAGGTCACGGTCCGGGAGTGGAAGCCGGTTTTCGGCGCCCTCGCCTGACAGGCACCCCGCCCGGCCGCTACCCCACCGGGGTCTCGGCCGGATCTCTGAGCTCGGCCGGCTCGTCGTCCGGATCCTCCTCCGGCGGGGCCCCGCCCTTGATCATCCAGAGCACCGAGGCGAGTTCCTCGGGCTTGACCAGCACGTCGCGTGCCTTGGACCCCTCGGAGGGTCCGACGATGTCGCGCGACTCCATCAGGTCCATGAGCCGACCCGCCTTGGCGAACCCGACGCGGAGCTTGCGCTGCAGCATCGAGGTGGACCCGAACTGGCTGGAGACCACGAGCTCGACGGCCGCGAGCAGGTCGTCGAGGTCGTCCCCGATGTCGCCGTCGATGTCCTTCTTGGACTCCTCCTTGGCGGCGGTGACGGTGTCGTCGTAGTCGGGCTCCGCCTGGTTCTTGGCGTAGTCCACGACCTCGTGGATCTCCTCGTCGGTGATGAACGCACCCTGCATACGGATGGGACGCGAGGCACCCATCGGGATGAAGAGCCCGTCGCCCATACCGATGAGCTTCTCCGCCCCGGCCTGGTCGAGGATGACCCGGGAGTCGGTGAGCGAGGACGTGGCGAACGCCAGGCGGGACGGCACGTTGGTCTTGATGAGGCCGGTGACCACGTCGACGGACGGCCGCTGCGTGGCCAGGACGAGGTGGATGCCGGCCGCACGGGCCTTCTGGGTGATGCGGACGATCGCGTCCTCGATGTCGCGGGGCGCGGTCATCATGAGGTCGGCGAGTTCGTCCACCACCGCGACGATGTACGGATACGGGCGGTACACCCGTTCGCTGCCGGGCGGCGTCGTGATGGCTCCCGACTTCACGCGCTCGTTGAAGTCGGTGATGTGGCGAACGCGGGTGGACTTCATGTCCTGGTAGCGCTGTTCCATCTCCTCGACCAGCCACGCCAGCGCGGCGGCCGCCTTCTTGGGCTGCGTGATGATCGGGGTGATCAGGTGTGGGATCCCCTCGTACGGCGTCAGCTCGACCATCTTGGGATCCACGAGGATCAGGCGCACCTCGTCCGGTGTCGCGCGGGTGAGCAACGACACGAGCATCGAGTTGACGAAGCTGGACTTACCCGAACCGGTCGAGCCGGCCACCAGGAGGTGCGGCATCTTGGCCAGGTCGGCGGTGACGAAGTCGCCCTCGATGTCCTTGCCCAGTCCGATGAGCATCGGGTTGTGCTTGGTGGCGGTCTTGGGGTCGGTGAGCACGTCGGCCAGCCGCACCAGTTCGCGGTCGAGGTTGGGCACCTCGATGCCGACCGCGGACTTGCCGGGGATCGGGGCGAGGAGACGGACGTTGTCCGTGGCGACCGCGTAGGCGATGTTGCGGTGCAGGGCGGTGATCTTCTCGACCTTGACGCCGGGGCCGAGTTCGACCTCGTAGCGCGTGACCGTCGGGCCGCGGGTGAATCCGGTGACCGCGGCGTCGATCTTGAACTGCTCGAGGACGCCCTGGATGGCGTCGATCATCTGGTCGTTGGACTCGCTGCGCGCCTTGGGCGGGTCCCCCGCGGTCAGCAGGCTGACGGGCGGCAGGGTGTACTCGACGCCGTTGAGCAGTTGCTTCTGGGAGTCGAGGCGCTCGACATCGCTGTCCGCCGCGGTGTGGGTGGACGGGGTGTTGGTCTGCGGCACCTCGGTCGTGCCGCCGGCTCCGCGCGCCTCCGCCGGGCGGACGGTGGCCCCGTTCGTGGCGTCCCCGACCGGCGC
>NZ_JAALEC010000185.1:0-7340 GCF_014145205.1 Dietzia sp. DQ11-44 | reverse complement strand
TCGTTGGACGGCTCCCTCGAGGGCTCCCTCGAGCCCGGGTCGCTCGACGACGGTTCGTTGGAGGGCTCGCTCCCGATGGGGTCCCTGGAGCCGGGTTCGGTGGAGGGGTCTCTCGCCCCGATCGGGTCCCTGACCGCGTCACTCGCCCCGTTGGGTTCGACGGCCGCGTCGGTGGCCGGTTCGGTTCCGATCCTGCTCCCGGTGGTCCTCATCGGCGGCTCGATCGCCGCCGCACCGATGATCGGGCAGTCCGTCATGGATCTCGGACTGGCCCTGCCGCCCCTGCCCGGGATGCCCGTCGCGCCCCCCGCGCCGGTCGCGGTTCCCGAGGCGCCGCCGGCTCCGGGGCCGGTCACCCCCAACGGTCGCGGTGGTGAACCGGGCGCCCAGGGTGGGGTCGCGGTCACCGCCAACGCGGCCATCGTCACCACGGGTTCGCTCGGCGACTACGAGGTGGCGCTGCCGGACGGCGTCACCCTGCCCCCGTTGCCGTTCATCCGGTGATCTGACACCCCAACTGCCCCGCTCCGAGTGGTCCACTCGGAGCGGGGCAGTTGCCATTTCGGGAGCGAGAGAGCCCGTGACCTGAGAGAAATCTCACAGGGTGGAATCCGTGTCCCACGTCAGTCCGCGTCGATTGACGAAACCCAATTGTGCGGCTACCCCCTTTTCCCCATATTATTTGCGGGCCAGAGCACCACGGTGATCTGAGTGCGGGTGCTCCAGCCACCACGGAGTCCGCCCGTCGACAAACGAAGGCGAGCAGATGATGACGACTCCCGGCCCCAGAGGCCTGTACCGCCCTGAATATGAACACGATTCCTGTGGTGTCGCGTTCGTCGTGGACATGTACGGACGTCAGTCCCGGGACATCGTCGAGAAGGCGATCGCCGCGCTCGTCAACCTCGAGCACCGGGGCGCTGTCGGCGCCGAGGCGAACACCGGTGACGGCACGGGTCTGATGATCCAGGTACCGGACCGGTTCTTCCGCGAGGTGATGCGCGAGGAGCAGGACCTGGAACTGCCCGAGGCCGGTGCGTACGCGACCGGCCTCTGCTTTCTCCCCCAGTCACGGATGCTGGCGATGGACGCCAAGCGCCTGGTGGAGAGGATCGCCGCCGAGCAGGGCGTCACTGTCATCGGATGGCGTGAGGTCCCGGTCGACGACTCGACGGTCGGCGCGATCTCCCGCGACGCCCAGCCGACCATCCACCAGATCTTCGTCAAGGCCGCGGGTGCCGACGGCGCCCTGCTCACCGAGCTCGCACTCGAGCGCAAGTGCTTCGTGGTCCGCAAGCGGTGCGAGCACGAGCTCGGATCCAAGGGGCCCGGCAAGGGCGACCTGGGCTCGGAGACCGTGTACTTCCCGTCACTGAGCCCCCGGACCTTCGTCTACAAGGGCATGCTCACGGAGAAGCAGCTCCTCGAGTTCTACCTCGACCTGCAGGACGAGCGCGTGGAGTCCGCCCTGGGCATCGTCCACTCCCGCTTCTCCACCAACACCTTCCCGGCCTGGCCGCTCGCGCATCCGTTCCGCTACGTCGCGCACAACGGGGAGATCAACACCGCCCGCGGCAACGAGAACTGGATGCGGGCCCGTGAGTCGCTCATGTCGAGCGAGCACATCGAGGACCTGTCGGCGGCCCTGCCCATCTGCACCCCCGGTGGATCGGACACCGCGCGGTTCGACGAGGCGCTCGAGCTGCTGACCCTCGCCGGCCGCACTCTTCCGCACGCCGTGCTCATGATGGTGCCCGAGGCCTGGGAGCGTCACGAGACCATGGACCCCGCCAAGCGGGCGTTCTACGAGTACCACGCCTCGCTCATGGAGGCCTGGGACGGTCCGGCGTCGATCACCTTCACCGACGGCACCGTGATCGGAGCGGTTCTCGACCGCAACGGCCTGCGCCCCTCGCGGATCTGGGTCACCGACGACGGTCTCGTCGTCATGGCCTCCGAGGTCGGCGTCCTGGACATCCCGCAGGACAAGGTGGTCACCAAGACCCGCCTGCGGCCCGGCCGCATGTTCCTGGTCGACACCGCCGCGGGGCGGATCATCGACGACCAGGAGATCAAGGAGCAGCTCGCCGCCGAGCACCCCTACCAGCAGTGGCTCGACGAGGGCATGGTCCGACTCGGCGACCTCCCCCAGGTCAGCCAGGAGATCATGAGCCACGAGCGCGTGGTGCTGCGGCAGCGGGTCTTCGGCTACACCGAGGAGGAGCTCCGCATCCTCGTCTCCCCGATGGCCGGTGTCGGCGCAGAGGCGACCGGGTCGATGGGTACCGACACCCCGCTTCCCGTGCTGTCCCAGCGGGCCCGGATGCTGTTCGACTACTTCGCCCAGCGGTTCGCGCAGGTCACCAACCCGCCGCTCGACGCCATCCGCGAAGAGCTCGTCACGAGCTACGGGGTGACGCTCGGTCCCGAGGGCGACCTCATCAACCCCGGCCCGGACTCCTGTCGGCAGATCAAGCTCGACAACCCGATCCTGGGCAACTCCGAGCTCGCCACGCTGCGGGCGGCGGGGGACTCCCGCCCGGCGCTTCGCGCGGTGACCGTCCGCGGTCTGTACAACGTCGCCCACGGCGGGCGGGGCCTGCGCATCGCGCTGGACCGCATCCGGCGCGAGGTCTCGGACGCGATCGAGGACGGTGCCGCCGTCATCGTGCTCTCGGACCGTGAGTCCGACGAGCGCAACGCGCCCATCCCGTCGCTGCTGTTGACCTCCGCCGTGCATCACCACCTCGTCCGCGAGAAGACCCGCACCCGGGTCAGCCTCGTGGTGGAGTCGGGCGACGCCCGCGAGGTGCACCACATGGCGGTGCTGTTCGGCTACGGAGCCAACGCCATCAACCCCTACATGGCCTTCGAGTCGATCGACGAGCTCGTCAAGACGGGCGACCTCGCCGGGATCGACACGGTCGAGGCCTGCGCCAACTACCGCAAGGCGGCCGCCAAGGGCGTGCTCAAGGTGATGTCCAAGATGGGCATCTCCACGCTCGCCTCCTACACCGGCGCCCAGCTGTTCGACATCACCGGGTTGTCGCAGGAACTGTGCGACGAGTACTTCACCGGCTCGGTCAGCCCGATCGACGGGATCGGCCTCGACGAGATCGCCGAGGACGTGGCCCGTCGGCACCGCTTCGCCTTCCTGCCGCGTCCCGAGGAGGCCGCCCACCGCGAGCTCGAGATCGGTGGCGAGTACCAGTGGCGGCGCGAGGGCGAGTACCACCTGTTCAACCCGGACACGGTGTTCAAGCTCCAGCACTCCACGCGGTCCGGCCGATACGAGATCTTCAAGGAGTACTCGCGGCTCGTCGACGACCAGTCGGAGCGTCTCGCCACGCTGCGCGGTCTTTTCGAGCTCAAGAGCACCCGCCCGCCGGTGTCGATCGACGAGGTCGAGCCGGTGTCGGAGATCGTCAAGCGGTTCTCCACCGGGGCGATGAGCTACGGCTCCATCTCCGCGGAGGCGCACGAGACCCTCGCGATCGCGATGAACCGCCTGCACGCCCGGTCCAACTCGGGTGAGGGCGGCGAGTCCATCGCCAGGTTCAGCCCCGACCCCAACGGGGACTGGCGCCGGTCGGCCATCAAGCAGGTCGCCTCCGGCCGGTTCGGTGTGACCAGCAACTACCTGGCCAACTGCACCGACATCCAGATCAAGATGGCCCAGGGCGCCAAGCCGGGCGAGGGCGGCCAGCTGCCGCCGGGCAAGGTGTACCCCTGGGTGGCCGAGGTCCGTGGTTCCACGCCGGGCGTCGGGTTGATCTCGCCCCCGCCGCACCACGACATCTACTCGATCGAGGACCTGGCGCAGCTCATCTATGACTTGAAGAACGCCAACCCCGAGGCTCGGATCCACGTCAAGCTCGTCGCCGAGCAGGGCGTGGGAACCGTCGCGACGGGCGTGTCCAAGACACACGCCGACGTGGTGCTGATCTCGGGCCACGACGGTGGCACGGGTGCCTCGCCGCTGACCTCGCTCAAGCACGCCGGTGGACCGTGGGAGCTGGGCCTGGCCGAGACCCAGCAGACGCTGCTGGTCAACGGGCTCCGCGACCGCATCGTCGTCCAGGTCGACGGGCAGCTCAAGACGGGGCGCGACGTGATCGTGGCGGCGCTGCTCGGTGGCGAGGAGTTCGGGTTCGCCACCGCGCCGCTCGTCGTGGCCGGCTGTGTCATGATGCGCGTCTGCCACCTCGACACCTGCCCGGTGGGTGTGGCCACCCAGAACCCGGTGCTGCGCGAGCGGTTCAACGGCAAGGCCGAGTACGTGGTGAACTTCATGGAGTTCGTCGCGCAGGAGGTCCGCGAGTACCTCGCCGAGCTGGGCTTCCGGTCCCTCGACGAGGCGATCGGACACTCCGAGTGCCTCGACAAGTCCCGTGCGTTCGCCCACAACAAGCGGGCGGCCAAGCTGGACCTCGAGCCGGTCTTCGCCCAGGCGGACTCGCCCTTCATGCACCAGGACCTGCGCTGCACCAAGCAGCAGGACCACAAGCTGGAGGGAGTGCTCGACCGCACGCTCATCGAGGACTTCCGTTCGGTGCTCGTCGACCCGTCGTCCGGCCCGGCCACCGGTCGGTACCCGATCTGCAACGTCAACCGCTCGGTCGGCACCATGCTCAGCCACGAGATCTCCAAGGCGTACGGGGCCGCAGGCCTGCCGGACGGGTCCATCGACCTCACCTTCACCGGTTCGGCGGGCAACTCGTTCGGGGCGTTCCTCGCCGCCGGCGTGACCCAGCGTGTCTTCGGTGACGCCAACGACTACGTGGGCAAGGGACTGTCGGGTGGTCGGATCGTGGTCCGGCCCGCCCTGGACGCGGCCCCGGACTTCGTGGCGGAGGACAACATCATCGCCGGGAACGTGATCTGTTACGGCGCGACCAGCGGTGAGATCTACCTGCGGGGAATGGTGGGCGAGCGCTTCTGCGTCCGCAACTCCGGCGTCACCGCTGTGGTCGAGGGCGTGGGTGACCACGCGTGCGAGTACATGACGGGTGGTCAGGTCGTGGTGCTCGGGTCGACCGGGCGCAACGTGGCCGCCGGCATGTCGGGCGGTGTCGCGTACTTCTACGACCCGGACGGGCAGCTGCCCGTGAACCTCAACGACGAGCTCGTCGAGATCGAGGAACTGCTGACGGAGGACGTCGAGTTCCTGCACCGGATCGTCGAGCGGCACGCCGCCGAGACCGATTCGACCCGGGCGCGGGAGATCCTGTCCGGTTGGGCGCAGAACGTGAATCACTTCGTCAAGATCATGCCGCGCGACTACAAGCGCGTGCTGCTCGCCATCGAGCAGGCGGAGAAGGACGGACGCAACGTGGACGAGGCGATCATGGAGGCCGCAAATGGCTGACCCGAAGGGCTTTCTCAAGCACACCGAACGGGAGCTCCCCGAGCGTCGTCCGGTGGATCTGCGGATCATGGACTGGAAGGAGGTCTACGAGTCGACCACCCTCCCGGAGGACGACCTGAAGACCCAGGCCAGTCGCTGCATGGGCTGCGGCATCCCGTTCTGTCACCAGGGTTGCCCGCTCGGCAACATCATCCCGGAGTGGAACGACCTCGTGCACCGCGGGCGGTGGGACGCGGCGGTGGATCGTCTGCACGCCACCAACAACTTCCCCGAGTTCACGGGGCGGCTCTGCCCGGCCCCGTGTGAGGGCTCCTGCGTCCTGGGCATCAACCAGCCGGCGGTGACGATCAAGCAGATCGAGGTGGAGATCGCCGAGAAGGCATGGGAGGACGGTCCCATGGATCCGGTGATCCCCTCGTTCCGCACCGGCCAGTCGGTGGCGGTCGTGGGTTCCGGCCCGGCGGGGTTGGCGGCCGCGCAGCAGCTCACCCGCGCCGGGCACTCGGTGACGGTCTTCGAGCGCGATGACCGTATCGGTGGTCTGATGCGCTACGGGATCCCCGAGTTCAAGATGGAGAAGGAGATCATCGACCGGCGCCTCGCCCAGATGGAGGCGGAGGGCACGGTGTTCCGCGCCGGCGTCAACGTGGGCAAGGACATCACCGCCTCACAGCTGCGCGGCGAGTTCGACGCGGTCGTCCTCTGCGGCGGCGCCACCATGCGACGGGACCTCCCGGTCCCGGGTCGCGAACTCGACGGGATCCACCAGGCGATGGACTACCTGCCGCTGGCCAACAAGGCCGCGGTCGGTGACCCGGTGGTGGACTCCGACGGCCTGCCGGAGATCCACGCGCGGGATAAGCACGTGATCATCATCGGCGGCGGCGACACCGGCGCCGACTGCCTGGGAACGGCCACCCGCCAGGGTGCGAAGTCGGTCAAGAGCTTCGAGATCATGCCCAGGCCGCCCGCCACCCGTGCCGCCTCGACCCCGTGGCCCGTGTACCCGCTGATGTTCCGCACGGCGTCTGCGCACGAGGAGAACGGCGAGCGGGTCTACAGCGTCTCCACCGCCGAGTTCCTCGGCGAGGGCGGCCATGTGACAGCGCTCAAGGGTTCCGAGGTCAAGATGGTCGACGGGCGCTTCGAGCCGGTGCCCGGCACCGACTTCGAGTACCCGGCGGACCTGGTCCTGCTGGCCATGGGGTTCACGGGCGCGCAGAAGACCGGATTGTGCTCCGACCTGGGCGTGGACTTCAGCGACCGGGGCAACGTCGACAGGGACGACACGTACGCCACCAACGTCGACGGTGTGTTCGTCGCCGGGGACATGGGACGTGGCCAGTCCCTGATCGTGTGGGCGATCGCCGAGGGGCGCGCCGCCGCGGCCTCGGTCGACCGCTTCCTCATGGGGGAGACGGCCCTCCCGTCGCCCGTTCGACCCACGGACGTCGCACAGCGCTGACCGGGGGACGCGCGCCCGGGGGAGCACGGCGGGGTATCGTTTCGCCTTAATAGAACCTAAGATGTGAGGCAATTCGATCCAGGCCACCCCGGCCGCCGTCACGGAAGGCATACATGGTCCGCCGTCGCCCTGCCGCCGTGTCCGGTGCCGTGTTCGTCGGCCTGGTCGTGGCGCTCGTGGTCGCGCTGTGGCTGTCGGTCGCGATGATCGGTGGGCCCGCGGCCTCCGCACAGGGGACCGGCTCCGGGGCGAGGGTCGAGGTGACCGATCTCCCGGTGCTCAGCGAACTCCCCCCGCTCCCGGTGGAGGGGGACTCGCCGGACGCCGGGGACGGCCCGGACTCGTCCTCCCTGGGCATCTCCGGGGTGCAGACCGTCGCGCTGGGCCTGGCCGCCGCGGTCCTCATCGCCGGCGGGATGGGTCTGGCACTGGTCACGAGGCGTGGTCGTGCGGTGCCACCGGAGGAGCAGGCCCCACCCTCTGGTCCCGCCCCCTGACGACGGGGCC
>NZ_JAALEC010000184.1:0-2506 GCF_014145205.1 Dietzia sp. DQ11-44 | reverse complement strand
TCCGCCGGCCGGTCCACCAGTGGACGACGTCGAATGTGATCTGGGCAGCAAGCTCACGCTCGGCCAGTTCCTCAAGCTGGCCTCGCTGCTCGATTCGGGGGCGGAGGCCAAGGACGCCGTCGCGGCGGGCGCGGTCAGCGTCAACGGGGAGGTCGACGTGCGGCGCGGTCGCGGACTGGCCGACGGCGACGTGGTGGCGTTCGGTGGCCGCGCGGCCCGCGTGGTCGCCCGTGACGGGCAGGGGAGGCCTCAGTGAACGAGATGACGTCCGGCGCCGTGCCGGCCCCGGTGGTGCTGCACGACGACGACCCGGGGGCCCGCCGCTACGCGGACTGGGTGGCGGAGGAGTTCGACGCCCGCAGCTCCCACCACGACGCCGTGGATCCCGCCGAGCTCGTGGTGGCCGGGACGGTGGTCCTGGTGACGGGCATGCGTCCGGGTGGCGGTCTGGGCGGCTCGGGGTTCATCAAGGACAACTGGGAGGCGCTCGTGGAGGCCGGTCGCCGGGTCGCCGTCGTCATGGTGGGCCCCACCCCGGTCACCGACGACGCCCGGATCGACCTGATGTCGAGCGAGTTCTCCGCCGACCAGCTCCGGGACCTCAAGCTGTTCCAGTTGCGCGGCGTGGTGACCCCCGACCAACTCGGGTTCCGGCAGCGGCTGGGGATCAAGACCGCGCTGGCGGCACTGCGCCGCAAACCGGATCTCACCCCGGAGGAGCAGTCGATGCTCGAGCTGGGCGGGCTGGATCTCACCGACCGGGTCTCCCTCGGCCCGCTCCTGCGGTGGATCAGACGCGAGGCATGACCCGTCCGGGGCGCCGGTCGCGGACGGTGTGATACCCGTTACACTTCGTGAGGACAGCCCCACGCCCGGGTGGGGTGCCTACCCGGAGGTTTCCCGACATGCGCACCACCCTGCTCGCCGCGGCGTCGTCCGCTCTGATGGCCACCGCCCTGCTCTCCGGGGCCGGGTCGGCGACGGCGGCGCCCGAGGAGCCGACGGACCCGTTCTGCGTGTGGATTCAGACGATGAACGGCGCCCGGTGCATGTCGGTCGATCCCGCGACCATCGACGCGCTCGGCAGTCTGGGCTACGGCTCCCTCGGCACAGGCTCGCTGATGAACCTGCTGACGACGCTCATCAACACCGGGTCCGTCGTCCTCTCCGTCGACGTGCCCAACTCGACCGGGTCGTACGCGCCCGGGTCGTTGGGCAGTTACGGGCCGGAGGCCTCGATCGGCGAGCTGTCGGTCGGCTCGGTCGGCACCTTCGCGGGCGCGTCCTGATCCGCTGACCGCTCGGCGACCCCGTCGGCCGCCACGCCCCGGCGTGGGGTGCGCGCCGGGGTCAGCGCACCACGATCCCGTCGGAGTCCGCGTAGAGCATGTCGCCGGGGACGAAGTCGACCCCGCCGAAACTCACGGTGACATCCCGCTCCCCGGCGCCCGTCTTGGACGACTTGCGGGGGTTGGTCCCGAGGGCCTTGCACCCGAAGTCCATCGTGCCGATCACCGCGGAGTCGCGGATCGCGCCGTGGACCACCACGCCGGCCCAGCCGTTGGATCGACCGAGTTCCGCGATGAGGTCGCCGACGAGCGCCGTGTGCACACTGGCATCACCGTCGATCACCAGGACCCGACCCTCTCCGGGCTCACCCAGAACGCTCTTGAGCAGCGCGTTGTCCTGGAAGCACCGGACCGTGGAGACCGGGCCGAAGAACTCGGTGCGGCCGCCGAGGTCGCGGAACTGGGTGTCGCAACTCCGGACGCCCTCGCCGATCTCGTCGACGAGGTCGGCGGTGGGGACGAATCCGGTGGGGGTGTCGGTCATGGCGGGCCCTCCTGGTCTGAGTTCGGTCTCCCTCCACGCTATCCGGCGACGCTGCCCCGGAAGACCTCGGCCGTGGGGGACAATGACGCCCGAGGGTGTCACCGAAATCCGTCTAGACGTAGGAGGACCGATCCGTGGCCAGGTACGAGCTCCTGATCCACGCCCGCCGCGCCGTGGTCGACGGTCGTATCCAGCAGGCGGCGGTCGCGGTGGACGGCGGCGTGATCTCCTCCGTGCGGACCGGGTCCGAGGCGCGGGACATCGGGTTGGCGGGTGATCACACGATCGATCTGGGTGACGACGTCGTTCTGATGCCCGGGCTGGTGGACCCGCACGTGAGCACCGAGGACGTCGCGGTGGGCACCCGTTCGGCCGCCCTCGGGGGGATCACCACCGTGGTCGACTACGGGACGAACGGCGACCCGTCGGCCACCGACCCGGAGCAGGTGGACCGGTGGCGGGAGGGGGTGACCGGCGAGTCGTCCGTCGACGTGGGCCTGTGGGGTGCCGCGGTGCCCGGCAACCTCGGACGGCTCGGCGCGTTGCTCGACCGGGGGGTGTTCGGGATCTCCGCCGTGGCGGACGGGAAGGGCGTGGCGGGAACCCCCACCCTGAACAGTGAGGACCTGGCGGCGGCGGCGGAGGAGGTCGCCGGCCGCGGCGGGCTCTTCGC
>NZ_JAALEC010000183.1:0-3626 GCF_014145205.1 Dietzia sp. DQ11-44 | reverse complement strand
CGCCGCGGCTGAGCCGCGAAAGTGCCGTGGCGGCTGAGCCGCGAAAGTGCCCTGGCTGCTGAGCCGCGAAAGTGCCCTGGCGGCTGAGCCGCGGGCGGGGCTCAGCTCGTCGTCACCGCGCCGCTGTCATCTCCGCGCACCGATCCCACAGGGCCGCCGCCACCGCGCGGTCGTGCGAGGCGCGGGTGGAGTCGACGATCTTCGGGTATCCGCTGAGCTCACCGAAGCCGTCGGGACCCACGTACGCGCCGCCGGGAACGGAGTCGACGGTGGCGGCGTAGAGCTGGGGCAGGGCCCCGCGCTCGGCCGGCTGGACGAGGAACGGGACCTTCTCCGCGACCCGCATCATCAGGTCCTGGACCCGGCTGCCGCTGCGGTACTGGAGATTGGTGGCCGAGTACCCGGGGTGGGCGGCCACGGCCTTCAGCGGTGACCCCGCCGCGTCGAACCGACGCTGCTGCTCGTAGGCCAGCATGACGCAGGCGAGCTTGGTGGCCGCGTAGACCCCCATCGGCGAGTACTTGCGGCGGGTCCAGTCGAGGTCGTCCGGATCGACGGTGCCCCTCTTGTGCATCATCGAGCCGAGCCACACCACCCGGTCGGTGAGCACGGGGACGAGCTGCTCGGTGAGCGCGAAGTGGCCGAGCACGTTCACCCCGAACTGCATCTCGTGGCCCTGGGCCGTGCGCGACTGCGGGATGTTCATCAGTCCGGCGTTGTTGATCAGCACATCGGGTCGGTGGTCGGCCAGCACCCGACCGGCGGAGCGGACCGAGTCCAGATCGGCCAGATCCAGCTGGACGACCTCCGCCCGATCCGGGTGCGCCAGGCCGGCCCGGGCGGCCTCGGCGCGGGTGGTGTCCCGGCACGCCATCAGAACCCGGGCTCCCGCCGCGGTGAGCGCCCGGGTGGACTCGAGCCCGAGGCCGGCGTTGGCGCCGGTGATGACGAAGGTCCGGCCCGTCTGGTCATGGATGTCGGCTGTGGTCCATCGACTGGTCATGCGTCCAGGGTACGCAGGACCGGCCTCTCGTCGGCCGAGTCGCGCGCCCGGAATGGACCGTCCGGGGCGCGTGACCGGTCGCGATCCGGACGAACACGCAGCGCGACCCGGGAGCGGATCGGTGAGGGACTACCGGGATCAGTCCCACGTGGCGGTGTCGGGGTCCACACCGTGCGCGCGGGCGTCGGCCTCGACAGCGGCTTCGATCCACCCGGTCAGGCCCGGCTCGAGCGAGTCGTACGTCTCGCTGAAGCGAGGGTCCTGCCGGTACATGCGCGCCAGCAGCACCTGCATCGAGCGCGTGCAGTCGTAGAACGTCGAGATCGACGCACGATGCCGCTCGACCAGCTCCGCGGCCCGGGGTGAGGCGGGGTCAACCCCGGCCCGCTTGGCTGCGGCCAGGTCGGCGTTGAGCGAATCCGTCTCGGCCTTGACCCGGCGCCAGTCCTCCTTGGACATCGTGCTCGTGCGCTGTCGCGACTGCTCCCACTGCGGGGTGTCGCCCCACTGCTGCTGCGCCTCGGCCTGCCAGTCCTCGTTCCAGTCGGTGCCGAAGATCTCGGCCCGATCCGCGGGTGTCAGTGGTGTGTTCACGGCGATCGCCTCCTTCAGGCGGTCTACTGCGGAGACCATCTCCTGCAGGTGCGAGATGCGGTCGAGGAGCAGCTCGCGCTGCCGGGACAGGTGGGCGCCCTCGTCGACGTCGGGGTCGTCGAGCAGCACCCCGATCTGCGCCAGCGGGAGGCCCAGCTCGCGGTAGACCAGGATCCGGTGGATGCGCGCGACGTCGTCGTCGTCATACACGCGGTAGTCCGACCACGTCCGTCCACTCGCCGGCGCCAGCCCGATCCGGTCCCAGTGGTGCAGGGTCCGGATACTGACGCCGACGAGGTCGGCGACCGCGCCCACGGTGAGCCCGTCACTGCTCGTCATCGCTCCAGCATCTCTCACATCGACCACCCTGGGCCCTGACGCGACGTCAGGGTCAAGGGCGAGTCGGTACCGCGTCGGCTTACTCGTCGGTAACATCGGGGCATGAGCCGACCCACGCCCCGTGTCTACGACCGACTCCGCGACCTGGTCGCGATCCCCGAATTCCGTTCCGATCCCTCGAGTCGGGAGTCAGCCGTCATCGAGGAGGTCTTCACCGGCGAGCCGCTCGCCGAGATCCCCGTGGGCACCGCCGACGACGTGCTGGCGGCCGTCGAGCGGGCCCGCGCCGCCCAGATCGCGTGGGCCGACCGCGAGCCCGCGGACCGCGTCGCCGTGCTCAAGCGCTTCGCCTCCCTGGTCATGCGCGATCGCGAGCAGCTCATGGACATCGTCCAGGCGGAGACCGGGAAGAGCCGGGCCTCGGCGCAGGAGGAGGTCCTGGACTGCCTCATCACCGCACGTCACTACGCCAAGACGGCCCCGGGGCTGCTCGCCCCCAAGCGGGTCCAGGGCATGCTGCCGGGCCTGACCAAGGCCGTGGTCCGACGCCACCCCAAGGGCGTCGTGGGTGTGATCGCGCCGTGGAACTACCCGCTCAACCTCGCCGCCACGGACGCACTGGCGGCCCTGGCCGCGGGTAACGCCGTGGTGATCAAGCCCGCCTCCATCACGCCGTTCTGCGCCCTGGCCGCAGCGGACCTGCTGTACCGCGCGGGTCTGCCCCGCGACCTGTTCCAGGTGGTCCCCGGTTCGGGCCGCACCGTCGGCGGGGCGATCGTGGAGAACGTGGACTACCTCATGTTCACCGGCTCCACCGCCACCGGCCGCACGCTGGGCCGCCAGTGCGGCGAGCGCCTGATCGGCTTCTCGGCCGAACTCGGCGGGAAGAACGCCATGATCGTGACCGAGGGTGCCGACCTCGACGAGGTGGCCGAGGTCGCCACGCGCGCGTTCTTCTCCAACTCCGGCCAGCTCTGCATCTCGGTCGAGCGGGTCTACGTGGAGCGCTCCGTCGCGCCGCAGCTCATCGAGAAGCTCACCGCGCGTGTGCAGTCCATGAGCGTGGGGCCCGGCTACGACTTCGAGGCCGAGATGGGCAGCCTCATCTCCCGTGACCAGCTGGACACCGTCTCCGCACACGTCGACGACGCCGTGGCCAAGGGCGCCCGCGTCCTGGCCGGCGGTCGCCCCCGCCCGGACCTCGGCCCCCTGTTCTACGAGCCGACCCTGCTCACCGACGTGCCCTCCAGCGCGACCTGTTACGGCGAGGAGACCTTCGGCCCGGTCGTCTCGATCTACCCGGTCGACTCGGTCGAGGAGGCGATCGCCGAGGCCAACGACACCGAGTACGGGCTCAACTCGTCGGTGTTCGCGGGGTCCGACTCCGAGGGCGAGCAGATCGCGGCGCGCCTGCGGACCGGCACCGTCAACGTCGGCGAGGGCTACGTCGCGGGCTGGGGCTCCGTCGCGGGCCCGATGGGCGGCATGGGCGCCTCCGGTGTGGGCCGACGCCACGGCGACGAGGGACTGCTCAAGTACACCGAGGCGCAGACGATCGCCACTCAGCGCGTCGTGCACATGGGCGGGCCGTCGTTCCTGCCCCGCACGCGGTGGCACAAGATGCTCGCCCCCGCGACGGACGCGATGCGTTTCCTGCCCGGCCGGTAGGTCGGTCGCGCCCCACGGCGAA
>NZ_JAALEC010000182.1:0-5131 GCF_014145205.1 Dietzia sp. DQ11-44 | reverse complement strand
CACGTCGCCGGTGGCGGGGTCGACGGCGAGGTCGACGACGGTGACCGACCGACCGTGGGACGCGGGCGCCACCACCACCCGCTCGTCGTTCTCCGCGTCCCGCACCCGGCAGGTCGCGGGACCGCCCGAGGCGCCGACGATCAGCGCGTCGACGGCGGGGTCCAGGCGCTTGACCAGGTCCAGCTCGGTGAGTTCGTCGGGGCAGGCGCCGGGGTCGAGGTTGCCGTGCACGGTGGTGGACTGCACCAGGCCCACGATCGCCTCCACGCCGAGGAACTGCAGCGCCTCCACGGTCTCGTTGACCGCCTTGACCGGGTCGGCGAGCCGGGTCGTCGTCTCCGGGGCGCTGTCGGAGGGGAGGGTGACGGCCACGACCCCCACGCGGACGTCGCCGATGCGGTGGATCGCGAACGGGAAGGTGGGAGCCGCGTCGGGGGAGGGGACGACGTTGGAGGCCAGGAACGGGAAGGCCGCGCCGCGGAACGGTGGCAGGGGCGGGTCCACCCGGCAGTCCTGCTCGGTGCGGCACCCCGGACGGACCAGGGAGCGGACGTGGTCGGCCCCCTTCTCGAGCTCGCGCCTCCCGACTCCGGCGCCGTCCACGCCGAGACGGTTGAAGAACTCGATCGTCGGCCGGTCGCCCAGCAGCGCCGCCTCCGGAGCGGTCCCACCGATCGAGTCACCGGTGGCCAGCAGCATCGCGTCACCGGCCTGGTCGCGCAGCTTGCCCACCGTGGCGGCCAGGTGGGCCCCACCGCCCGCCGGCCGAACGTTTCCCGAGCCGTCCCGGAGCTGGCCCTGGAACCCCACCGGCCGGGTCAACGCACCGGAGAACTCGCCGATGCCGAGGATGCGCACCGACTGCGTCTCCTCCGAGGGCGTCCAGGGTCGGCCGGACTCGCCGGTGCGGGCACCGGCGAGCGGGGTGGCGGCGAGGGTGAGGACCAGGGCGCCGATGGCCACGATCACCAGCGTGACGATCGCGGTCCGGCGGAGCGAGGGGGAGCCCGGTCCGTGGTGGTCCGCCGGGGATGGTGAGCCGGACCATACGCGGGTGCCGACCAGCGAGGAGTTCATGTCGTCCCATGAACTCTGCTGTCTCATCCGGCTCCTTCGATGTCCTTCGGTGTCGATCCGTCGCGGGCACGCGTGATCACCAGCGGGAGCACCGCTCTGCGCACGCGAACCTTGCCCACTGTGCCGGTGTGAGGTCACGGGAGCCCGCCGGAACAGTCACGTTCCGGTCACAAAAGCGCGTGCGGCGTCCAGGAGGCGGTCGTTCTCGACCGGGTCGCCGATCGTCACCCGCACCCCGTGGCCGGCGAAGCACCTGGTGACGACGAGGTGGCCGCGGCAGTGCGAGTCGAATTCGGCCGCGGCGTCACCGAGCGGCAGCCACACGAAGTTGGCCTGGCTCTCCGGCACGGCATGGCCGAGATCGATCAGCGCGTCCCGGACCCTGGTGCGTTCGGCCACCACGGCGTCCGTGCGGGCGCGGAGTTCGTCGCCCGCGTCGAGGCAGGCGATCCCCGCGGCCTGGGCGAGCGAGCTCACGGAGAAGGGGACGACCATCTTCCCCACCGATGTGATCAGGTCCGCCGGCCCGGTCAGGTAGCCCACGCGCAGCCCCGCCAGGCCGTACGCCTTGGAGAACGTGCGCAGAGCCACGACGTTGGGCCTGGCCATGGACTCGGCCACGCCGTCGACCGGGTCGTCGGATCGGAGGTACTCGTAGTACGCCTCGTCCAGCGCCACCGTGACCCGCTCCGGAACGCGGTCGAGGAACGCGGTGAGCTCGGCGTGGGAGACCGCCGGCCCGGTGGGGTTGTTGGGGGTGCAGACGAAGATCAGCCGGGTCCGGTCGGTCACGGCGTCGGCGATCGCCTCGAGGTCCAGGGTGCCGTCGGCCCGGTTCGGGACCGGGACGGGGACGGCGTGCGCGATGCGCGCGATGATGGGGTAGGCCTCGAACGATCTCCAGCCGTAGAGGACCTCGTCCCCGGGTGCGCACACCGCCTGGACGAGCTGCTGGCACAGCGCCACCGAGCCGCAGCCCGCGGTGATGTTGCGCGACGGGATCCCGAGGAACTCCGCCAACCGGGACACCAGCGCTCCGGCGGTGATGTCCGGGTAGCGGTTCACCCCGGCCGCGGCGTCCACGATGGCGGCCGCCACGCTCGGCAGCGGTCCCGCGGTGGTCTCGTTGGAGGCCAGTTTTACCGCTCCCGGGACGGTGGCGCCGGGGACGTAGGAGGGGATGGCGTCGAGGTCGCTGCGCACGTCGGGGGACATGCGTACAGAGTAGGACCACCGGATGACGCCGGGGTGTCCGGCCGTTTTGCGCACCGCGCCGACCGGTGTGTACTGTTATCCCTCGTTGGCTCAGCAGAGCCTCCAGGAGGCGTGCCAGAGCGGCCGAATGGGACTCACTGCTAATGAGTTGTCCTCCTTAAAGGGGACCGGAGGTTCAAATCCTCTCGCCTCCGCCATGCCGGAGCACCGGGTGACCGGTTGAACTGGCACGACAGATGAATAATGCGCCCGTAGCTCAATGGATAGAGCACTTGACTACGGATCAAGAGGTTAGGGGTTCGAGTCCCTTCGGGCGCACAGCAGCGGTACCGGCAACGCCCTCGTCCACGCGGACGGGGGCGTTCGTCGTTCGTCCCCCCGCCCACGACTCACCGGGTCGCGGCCGTGTCCCGCCGATGCGCCCGGAGGGTCTCGACCTGGTCCCAGATCACGATCACCCAGACGGTCGCGACGACACTCCATCGGATCGCCGCGGCCGGCAGCTCGTCCCCGTCGGCCGAGACGAGGTCGGGGTGGATCACCGACTCCTGGGTCAGGACCAGGACCGTGAGGAAGGCGCCGAACACGACGTCGGTGACCACCTCGACGGCCAGTCGCCGCCGGGACCTCCCCGGGCGGGCCAGGCGCCGGATCTGCACCAGCGCCAGCGCCCCGATCAGGGCCAGGTAGCCCGCGAGCCAGACGGTGGGGATGTCCGGGTTCACCACCGTCTCGCCGCCGTTGAGGTGTCCGATGTAGAGGAACGTCGACGGCACGAAGGGCACGGCGGCGAGCAGCGCGAGGAGGTTCAACGAGACGATCGCGTCGATGCGGGTGTCCGGCCGGACCCGCGGATGGTCGAGTTCCGACGGGTCCCACGCGGTCGACGTGGTGAAGGGGTTGCGGCCCCCCTCGGGCGTGGTCCGCTCGACGATCACCACGAGCAGGGTCCAGGCCGCGAACGCCCACAGCAGGGCGGACACCACCCCGCTGACGACCTCACCGATGAGGCCGCCCAGTTCGGCCTGCGGGGCCGTCACCACGTAGACGATCGCGCTCGTGAGTGCTGCCAGGGCGCCGACGATCGGCATGAGCCAGCGCAGGACACGCAGCCACGCCGGGTAGACCTCGGGCCCGATGAGGTAGTGCCGTGCGCCCGAGTAGCGACGCGCCAGCGCGGCGGGGTCACCGAGCCGACCGAGCACGGCGCGCTCGATCGAGTCGGGGTCGGGAGCCGCGGCGCCGTCGCCGTGCCGGTCGAGCTCGGCCGCGACCATGTCGTCGATGGTCGCGGCGATCTCGGCGGAGATGTCGTCGCTCGTGCTGTCCGGCAGCCGCCGGACCACCTCGGCGATGTAGCGATCGGTCAGTGTGGACATCACGTCTCCGCCTTCCGCAGATCGGTGTAGGAGGCGCCCAGCGCCTGCCATTCGGAGTGGAGCAGCTCGGCGGTCTGGGCACCGAGCGCGGTGGTCTCGTAGTACTTGCGGGGTCGGGGTTCCTCCGTCCGCCACGTGGAGGTGAGCAGCCCCTGACCCTCCAGGCGGCGCAGCAGTGGGTAGAGGGTGTTGGCCTCGGTCGAGATCCCGGCCTCGGCCAACGTGGTGAGCAGGGCGTACCCGTAGCGCGGTCGCATGCAGGCCAGCAGGCTCGCCAGCACCACCGAGCCGCGCCGGAGCTCCTGCAGGTGGGTCCCCAGCACCGCGTCCACTCCGTCGCTCATGCCTCACACGGTACTGTGTGGCACACAGTATGGGAAGAGTGCGCCGCACAGGCACCCGGCTCGAGGCCGGAACGGTGATCGTCGGCGTGGGGGAATGCCAGCCCGCCGTCGCCCCCGCGGCCGATGTCGTGCGCGGGGGTCGGGGGTGGGGCCGACGGTACGACGACGACGAGACCGGCCGCTTCGTAGGCTGTGCCGATGTCCCAGCCCGCTCGAGATGCGCTCCGCCGCAACGCCGGCCATCTGGCGTCGGTGGCCCTGGTGATCATGTGGAGTTCGGGCTATGTCGGCGCGGAGCTCGGGACCCGGACCGGTGAGACCTCGCTGCAGCTGCTCGGCTGGCGGTTCTCGATCCTCGGGCTCCTGCTGCTCTCGGTCTGCCTCGTGCTCCGGGTGCGGTTGACCGACCGGAGGGCGTGGGCGCGGCAGGCGGTGCTGGGTCTGTTCAGTCAGGCCGTGTTCCTGTTCATGATCTTCGAGGGTGTCGCCCGCGGCGTCGACGGCGGGACGGCGGCGCTGATCGCGGCGCTGCAGCCATTACTCGTGGCGACGGTCGCGGGCAGGTTCCTCGGGGAACGGACCACACCGGTCATGTGGATCGGCATGCTGCTCGGAATGGCGGGCGTCGTGGTGGTGGTCTCGGGCGGCCTGGGTGCCGGCAGCGCCCCGTGGTGGGCCTACCTGTTCCCGGTGGCCGGGATGCTGAGTCTGGCCACGGGGACGGTCCTCACCCAGCGTCTCAGGCCCACGGAGACCCTGCTCCAGTCCATCACCATGCAGTCGGTCGTCGCGGCGGTGGCCCTGGTCGCCGCGATGCTGCTGGCCGGGCAGGGCGCGGTGCCGGCCGAGCCCGAGTTCTGGGTGGCGGTGGCCTGGCTGGTGTTCCTCTCCACGCTCTGCGGGTACGTCCTCTACGTGTTCGTCACCCGCACCAGGGGCGCCACGGTGGCCAGCGTCCTGCTCTACCTCACCCCGCCCACCACCATGGTGTGGGTGTGGCTGATGTTCGGGGTGCCGATCACTCTTCTCGCGGTGGTCGGTATGGCGGTCAGCGCGGTCGGCGTGATCCTGGTGCTGCGGTCCCGGGCAGCGGCGCAGGCCCAGCGCGACCGCCGG
>NZ_JAALEC010000181.1:0-5414 GCF_014145205.1 Dietzia sp. DQ11-44 | reverse complement strand
GTGCGCTGGGATGAAGTGCGCTGCGGGGTGAGCACCCTGCCCGAGGGGTGCGGGGCGTGGGCCCGGGTGGTGGGCGGCAGCCCGGAGGCGGTGGATGCCGCTGTTCGCGCGGTGTGGTCCGCCGCCCGGAAACACGTCCTGGGGGCGCCGGCGCCGGACCTGCGCAAGGGCTGAGAAACCCAGGGTTCACTGCAGGTGGATCGAGGCAACACAGACGAAACACTGTGGAACCGTGCGGCTCACATGAAACTCATAACTTTGCGTTCATCGAGCGTCGATCCCCGAGAAGCGGGGGCCATCGACAGCCCGCCCACGGCAAGGATGAACCCGCGTGAAATCCATCTCCAGACGCACTGCTGCCGCCGCCGCCCTCGTGGTCCTGGGGGCCGGAGCCCTCACCGCCTGCGGCAACCGCACCTCGGACACCGCCGCGGCTTCCGCGGAATCGTGCGTGGACACCTCAGGCGACACCATCAAGATCGGGTCGCTGCACTCGCTCTCGGGAACCATGGCGATCTCCGAGCGGACCGTGCGAGACTCCGTCGAGCTCGCCGTGGAGCAGATCAACGCCGACGGCGGAGTGATGGGCAAGCAGATCGAGACCGTGGTCGAGGACGGGGCCTCCGACCCGGCCGTGTTCGCGGAGAAGGCGCAGAAGCTCATTACCAGCGACTGCGTGGCCGCGATCTTCGGGGGATGGACCTCCTCCTCCCGCAAGGCCATGCTGCCGGTGGTCGAGGACAACAACGCGCTGCTCTACTACCCCGTCCAGTACGAGGGGCTCGAGGCGTCGGAGAACATCTTCTACACCGGCGCCACCACCAACCAGCAGATCGTCCCGGGGCTGGAGTACCTCAAGGAGCAGGGCGTCGAATCGATGTACCTCGTCGGTTCGGACTACGTCTTCCCGCAGACCGCCAACCGCGTGATCAAGGCGTGGGCGGAGGCCAACGACGTCGAGATCCTCGGTGAGGACTACACGCCGCTCGGGTCCACCGACTTCTCCACCATCGTCAACAAGGTGCGCACCGCCGACCCGGACGCCGTCTTCAACACCCTCAACGGCGACTCCAACGTGGCCTTCTTCCGCGAGTACACCAACGCCGGCCTCACCGCGGAGGACACCCCGGTGGTGAGCGTGTCGATCGCCGAGGAAGAGGTCCAGGGCATCGGCGCGGACAATATCGAGGGCCAGCTCACGTCGTGGAACTACTACCAGACCATCGAGAGTCCGGAGAACACGTCGTTCGTCGAGGCGTTCAAGGCCAAGTACGGCGAGAACAGGGTCACCTCCGACCCCATGGAGGCCGCGTACACCTCGCTGTTCCTGTGGAAGAACACGGTCGAGAAGGCGGGCAGCTTCGACGTCGCCGAGATCCAGGAGAACGCCGGCGGCGTGAGCTTCGACGCCCCGGAGGGCACCGTGACGATCAACGGGGACAACAACCACATCTCCAAGACCGCACTCGTCGGGGAGATCCGCCCCGACGGCCTGATCTACGAGGTGTGGAGCTCGGGCGAGCCCATCGAGCCGGATCCCTTCCTGGAGGGCTACGACTGGGCCGGCGACCTGTCCGGTAACTGACCCAGTCCGAGTCCACCGCCCCCCCGCGGCGGTCCCGGTCACCGGGGCCGCCGCGGGCGGGCGCACGCAGGAGAAAGGAGCCGGTGTGGACGTCATCATCGGTCAACTCGCGACAGGACTGAGCATCGGCTCGATCCTGTTGCTCGCAGCGCTCGGCCTGTCCCTGACCTTCGGGCAGATGGGCGTCATCAACATGGCGCACGGCGAGTTCATCATGGCCGGCTGTTACACGGCCTACGTCATCCAACAATTCGTCGCCGCCTCCGGTGCGGGGCTGGCGATCTCCCTCGTGGCGGGGTTCGTGGTGGGCGGGTTGCTCGGGGTGATCCTCGAGGTGCTGCTCATCAGACGGCTGTACGCCCGACCGCTCGACACACTGCTCGTCACCTTCGGCGTCGGGCTGGTGCTGCAACAGATCGCGCGCGACATCTGGGGAGCCCCCGCCGTCAACGTCGAGGTGCCCGCGTTCCTCCGCGGGAACCTGGTCCTGCTCGGGGCCTCCGTCCCGTACACGCGGGTCTTCATCTTCCTCCTGGCCGTGGCGTGTGTCGCCGCCCTCATGGCGGCCATGCGGTTCACCCCGATGGGGCGGCGCATCCGGGCGGTCACCCTCAACCGTGATCTCGCGGAGAGCTCGGGCATCAACTCGCGCCGTAGCGACCTGACCACGTTCTTCATCGGCTCCGGCCTCGCGGGGGTGGCGGGCGTGGCGCTGACCCTCATCGGTTCGACGAGCCCCACCATCGGGCAGTCCTACCTCATCGACGCCTTCCTCGTGGTGGTGGTCGGGGGCCTCGGTCAGCTGAGGGGCGCCGTCATCGCGGCCTTCGCGCTGGGGATCCTCAACTCGTTCTTCGAATACTCCACGACCGCCTCCGTGGCGAAGGTGCTCGTCTTTGTGACGATCATCGTCTTCCTCCAGATCCGCCCGCAGGGGCTGTTCGCCGTCAAGACCAGGAGCCTGGCATGACCGACACCGCCACCATCGGCACCACCACCCCGGACCCGGCCGAGCCGGCCGCGGGTCGTCGGGGACGGCCACCTCGTCTGCCCCTGCCCGGCGCGCTGACCACCGAGGGCGAACGACCCCGTTGGGTGTTCTGGGTGGCGCTCGCCGTCGCCGCGATCCTCATCTTCGGCGTCGCACCCGCGCTGCTGAGCGAGTTCAGGCTCAACCTGCTGGCCAAGTTCTTCTGCTTCGGCATCGTCGCCAGTGGGATCGGGCTGGCGTGGGGGCGGGGCGGCATGCTCACGCTCGGCCAGGGCGTGTACTTCGGCGTCGGCGCGTACGCCATGGCGATGTACCTCAAGCTCGCCGACGCCCGCGACCGCGGCGGTCCCGACGCCCTGCCGGACTTCATGCAGATCGCCGGGATGCGGTCGCTGCCCGGGTATTGGGAACCGTTCGCCTCGCCGATCTTCACCCTCGTGGTGATCCTGCTCCTGCCACCCCTGCTGGCCTTCGGGTTCGGATACCTGGTGTTCAACCGCAAGGTCAAGGGCGCCTACTTCGCGATCCTGTCCCAGGCCCTCGCGGCCGCCGCGGCGATCTTCCTGGTCAGCCGCCCCGAGCTCGGCGGATCCAACGGACTCAACCGGTTCACCGGCTTCTTCGGCTTCGCCCTGTCGGATCCGGCCAACCGCCAGATGCTGTACTTCATCACCGGCGGCGCCCTCATCGGAGTGGTGTTGCTGGTGCGCCAGTTCATGCACTCGCGCTTCGGTGAGCTGCTCGTGGCCGTCCGCGACCAGGAGGAGCGGGTCCGCTTCCTGGGGTACGACCCGGCGCTGGTCAAGTCCCTGGCGTACGCGGTCGCCGCCTTCGCCGCCGGGATCGCCGGCGCGCTGTTCGTCCCGATCGTCGGGATCATCTCGCCCTCGGCGATCGGCATCGCCCCGTCGATCGCGTTCCTCATCGGCGTCGCGATCGGCGGCCGGGCCACCCTGCTCGGCCCGGTCCTGGGAGCGATCGGCGTGGCCTGGGCGCAGACGACCTTCTCCGAGGCCTACCCGTCGCAGTGGACCTACCTGCAGGGTGTGCTCTTCATCGTCGTCGTGGGCTTCCTGCCCGGCGGCCTGGCCAGCCTGTTCGTCATCCGCCGGCGCCGCAGGTCCACCGGGTCCGGCCCCGCGACCCCCGCCACCACCGGATCCACCGGATCCAACACGGAGGAGACCCCATGACCCCCACCGCTGTGGCCACCGATTCGACCGGGGCCGGAGGCGGCCGCGCCGGCGCCTCGACGGGACGGACCTACCTGGAGGTCCGCGGTCTGACCGTCTCGTTCGACGGGTTCCGCGCCGTCGACGGGGTGGACCTGACGCTGATCCAGGGAGACCTCAAGTTCCTCATCGGACCCAACGGCGCGGGCAAGACCACCGTCGTCGACGCGATCACGGGGCTGGTCCCGGCGACGGGGACGGTCGACAAGACCGGGCAACCGGTGCTGGGGATGAAGACCCACAAGATCGCGCGCATGGGGATCGGACGGACCTTCCAGACGGCCAGTATCTTCGAGGACCTCACGGTGGAGCAGAACCTGGACATCGCGGCCGGCTCCGGTCGGGGATGGGTGACCCTGCTCCGGCGGCGCCGCGGCCGCGCGACCGTGGTCTCCGAGGCGCTGGAGACCATCGGTCTCGAGCACCTGGCCGGCACCAAGGCCGGGGTGTTGGCCCACGGTCAGAAGCAGTGGCTGGAGATCGGCATGCTGCTCGTCCAGGACTCCGACGTGATGCTCCTCGACGAGCCCGTCGCCGGCATGGGGGCGGACGAGCGCAAGGCCACCGGGGAACTGCTCCAGCGCATCGCCGCCGACCGCACGGTGGTGGTGGTGGAGCACGACATGGACTTCATGCGCGACTTCGCCACCTCGGTCACCGTCCTCGCGGCCGGCAAGGTCCTCGCCGAGGGCACGGTCGCCGAGATCCAGGCCGACCCCAATGTCCAGCAGGTGTACCTGGGCACCGCGGCCGCCACCGGCACCGAGTTGGAAACCGGTACCGAGCCGGAAACCGGTACCGAGCCGGAAAGCGGTACCGAGCCGGAAAGCGGCACCGAACCCGAGATGGAGTCAGACGAATGAGCGAACTACTGCAGATGTCGGGCGTCCGCGCCGGGTACGGCGGGTCCGAGGTGCTCCACGGGGTGGACCTGGAGGTCCCCGCCGGGGGCGTGGCCGCGGTGCTCGGGCACAACGGGGCGGGTAAGACGACCCTGCTGCGGGCCGCCGTCGGCCTGCTGCCGTGCAAGGCCGGCACGATCACCTTCGACGGCCAGGACATCACCGGACTCAAACCGCATGGCCGAGTGGCGCTGGGTATCGGCTACGTGCCCCAGGGTCAGCAGTCGTTCACCCAGCTCACGACCGCCGAGAACCTGCGGGTCGTGGCGGACGGGCGCAAGCGGGGGAAGGCGCTCATCGACGAGTCACTCGACCTGTTCCCGGCGCTCAAGGAGCTGCTGGATCGGAAGGCCGGGTTGCTCTCCGGTGGGCAGCGGCAGCAGCTGGCCATCGCCCGGGCGCTCATCACCGAGCCGCGGCTGCTGGTGCTGGACGAGCCGACCGAGGGCATCCAGCCCAATGTCGTGGCCGAGATCGAGCGGATCATCGTGGACCTGGCCTCGCGCGGCGACCTGTCCGTGCTGCTGGTCGAGCAGCATGTGGGGTTCTCCCTGAGGGCCTCGGACGTGTTCTACGTGGTGGAGTCGGGCCGGGTCACCCACTCGGGCGCCTCCGACGACACCGCCGCCCACGAGGTGACGTCGGCGCTGGCGATCTGAGCGAACCGGTCCCCTCGCCAAGAGCGTTCCGCACACATCGGCCGA
>NZ_JAALEC010000180.1:0-3920 GCF_014145205.1 Dietzia sp. DQ11-44 | reverse complement strand
TGAGCCACGGCACGCTCGGGGGTCCGGAACGGGACTGCCAGACCAGGTCGTGATCGTCGACCCCGGCCGCGCGGGCCACCAACCGCGACGCCTCGGCGACCTGACGGCTGTAGAGACGACCTCCGAGCGCGGGCGGACCCGCGACGGCGTCCGCCGCCTCGGGGACCGAGTGCGCGGTGAAGACGACGCGGGCTCCCGGCGCCGCCGCTTCCCGGGCGGCGCGGAGATCGGACGCGAACCGCTCGATGAACAGGGGATGGTCGTAGAACTGTCGCAGGCGGACCATCGAGGGCGCACCGGGGACCTGCTCGCGCGCGCGGGCGATGTCCTCCTGGTACTGCGCACAGCCGGAGTAGCCGCCCCACGCGGAGGTGGCGAACACCGCCGCGGTCCGGACGCCGTCCGCGGTCATCTGCCGGACCGTCTCCTCGATCATCGGGGTCCAGTTGCGGTTCCCGAAGTACACCGGCAGGTCCCTGCCGCTGCGGGCGAGCTCCTCCTCGACGTGCGCGATGATCTCACGGTTGAGGTCGTTGATCGGGCTGCGGCCACCCAGCTGTCGGTAGTGGGTGGCGACCTCCTCGAGTCGCGCCGCCGGGATCCCGCGCCCGCGGGTGACGTTCTCGAGGAAGGGAATGACGTCCTCCTGACCCTCGGGCCCGCCGAAGGACAGGACGAGGAGGGCGTCCACGGGCCCGGTCACCTCGAGCTCACCATCGGTCATCTGTGGTTCTCCTGTCCGCTGAAGGAGACGGTGCCGGCTCCACCGTCTGCATAGATCACTGTTCCCGTGGTGGCGGGCATGAGGTCCGAGAGCAGCGCCACCGCGGTGGTCGCCACCGCGGTGGGGTCGTTCACGTCCCACCCCAGGGGGGCGCGCCTGGCCCACTCGTCCTGCATCTGGTCCAGTTCTCCGCCGGGACCGAGCGCGTCTCCGGCGATGGCTTTGGCCGCGAGGGTCTTGACGGGGCCGGCGGCGATGAGGTTGGACCGCACGCCCTCCGGGCCGAGTTCTCGGGCCACGTAGCGGTTGACCGCCTCCAGGGCGTTCTTGGCCACGGACATCCAGTTGTAGAAGGGCATGGAGAACCGCGGGTCGAAGTCCAGTCCGATGATCGACGCGCCGAGGTTGAGCAGGGGGCGCACGGCCCTGGCGAGGGACGCGTACGAATAGGCGGAGACCTCCACGGCGACGGAGACGTCCTTCCAGGGCGCGTCGAGGAACGGGTCGCCGAGGCAACTGGGCGGCGCGAACCCGATGGAGTGCACCACCCCGTCGAGCGACTCGGCGTGTTCTCTCACCCTGCCCTCGAGCGCCGCGAGGTCCTCCTCGCTCTGCACGTCCAGTTCGATCACCGCAGGCCTGTCGGGCAGTCGCTTCGAGATCGCCCGCACCAGCGACGGCCGGCCGAACGCGGTGAGGATGACGGTGGCGCCGTGGAGCTGACAGTGCTTGGCGATGTGGAAGGCGATCGAGGCGTCGGTGATCACCCCGGTGACGAGGATGGTCTTGCCCGAGAGGATCCCGGTGCGGGTGTTCTCGCTCATGGTCAGTGCCCCATTCCCATACCGCCGTCGACGGGCAGGACGGCACCCGAGATGTAGCCGGCGTCGTCCCCCGCGAGGAAGCTGACGGCCCCCGCCACGTCGTCGGCGCTGCCCTTCCGGCCGAGCGGGATGGCCGCCACGGCGAGGGCCTGCGTCTTGTCGTCCAGCCCGGCGGTCATGTCGGTGTCGATGAACCCGGGGGCCACGACGTTGGCCGTGATGTTGCGTGAGCCGAGTTCCCGGGTCAGTGAGCGGGCCATCCCGATGAGGCCGGCCTTCGACGAGGCGTAGTTGACCTGGCCCGCGGTGCCCGACTGGGCGACCACCGATCCGATGAAGATGAGTCGGCCGAACCTGGCGCGCAGCATCCCCCGGGAGGCCCTTCTGGCCACCCGGAACGCGCCGGACAGGTTCGCCTCGACGACCCGGGTGAACTGCTCGTCCTTCATCCGCATCAGGAGGGTGTCGTCGGTGATCCCGGCGTTGGACACCACCACCTCGACCGGGCCGTACTCGGCCTCGACCGCGGTGAACGCCGCGTCGACGGAGTCGGGGTCGGTGACGTCACACCGGACTCCGAACAGGCCGTCGGGCGCACCGGACCCTCGATGGGTCACCGCCACCCGGTGGCCGTCGGCGGCGAGTCGTTCGGCCACGGCGCGTCCGATGCCGCGGTTGCCCCCGGTCACCAGGACCGTCCGGGGGGTGGGGGTGGGCGTGCTGTCGGGAACCATGTGCACCAACCTATCGAACCGTCACGGGTGACCCGGTGGGGGTGCGCGGACCCGTCACGGGATGCGGCGGTGTGCCACCAGGGATCCGGCTGCGGCGAGCATCGCCAGCAGGGACCCGATCACGAGCCACGGCCGCGAGGCGTCGGCCTTCTTCCACTCGAACCCGATCTGTTCCTCGAGGGTGCGGTAGACGGAGTCGAGCTCCTCCAGGCTGGAGGCGGTGAAGAAGTCACCCCCCGAGATCTCGGCGATGGTGCGCAACGAGGCGTCGTCGACGGGGACGGGCTGCGGGCGACCCTGGATGTCCACTGTCCCGTAGAGGGTGCCGAAGGAGATGGTCGAGATCGGGATGCCGGCCTCCTCGGCGCGCTCGGCGGCGGTGAAGGCCCCGCGCTCCTCGGTCGGGTCCGCGGGGACGGTCTCCTTGCCGTCGGAGAGCAGCACGATACGGGCCGGCGGCGCCTGGTCGGTGCCACCGAGGCTCTCGGTGAACGTCGTGACGGCCTGGGTGGCGGTGTAGATCGCCTCGCCGGTCGCGGTCCTCTCGTCCAGCCGGAGTCGCTCGACGGCGCGGACCACGGGTCCCCGATCGGTGGTGGGTGCCACGAGCATCGAGGCCGTTCCGGCGTAGGAGACCAGTCCCAGGTTGACGCCCGGGGTGAGGTTGTTGGCGAACGTGGTGGCGGCCTGCTGCGCGGCCTCCAGGCGGGAGGGTGACACGTCCGTGGATTCCATGGACAGTGACACGTCGACGACGAGCATGACCGTCGCGCGGTTCCGCGGCACCTTCTGTTCCTTCTGCGGCCCGGACAGCGCCACCACCAGGGCGAGCAGCGACAGGATGAGCAGCACCGCGGGGACGTGGGTGAACCAGCGTCGACCGCCACGGTCGACGGTCCGCAGGACGCCGAAGTTGCCGAAGCGCACGGTCCTGCGCCTCTTGGATCGCAGCGCGATCACGTATCCGATCGCGAGGGCCAGTGGCACGACCACCAGGACCAGCCACAGCGGGTGCTGGAACTCCGACAGGCTCATCGGTGCGTTCCTCCCGGTGTCGGATGGTCGTCGGGCAGGTCCCTGACGAGGTTCTCCCCGGTGGGCAGGCCACCCTGGCGGCGTGCGCCGACGAAGTCGATCACGTCCCTGATCCAGTCCCGGTCGGTCCGCAGGGCGAGGACCGGGGCGCCACAGCGGCGTAGGGCTGCGTGGACCTCCGCGCGATGGGAGTCCGCGGCCCGGCGGTAGTCGGCGGCGAGGGCGTCGTCGACGTCCAGTTCGAGCACCTCGCCGGTGGCCGGGTCCTGGAGCAGTGCGGCGCCCACCGCGGGAAGTGCGATGTCGAGGGGGTCGGCCGTGTGCACGGCGAGGAACTCGTGCCGGGCCCCCAGGACGCGCAGGGACCGTTCCCAGTCGACGTCGGCGAGGAAGTCCGAGATCACCACCACCAGTCCGTGCCGTCGGGCGGCGTTCCGGGCGGCGCGGAGTGCGTCGTCGAGGGTCCCACCGGGAGAGACCCGGGCGGGGGCGCGGGTGACCTCCTCGAGGAGCCGCCTGACGTGGTCGCGCCCGCTCGTGGCCCGGAGGACCCGGGGCCGCCCGGCGCCGGTGAGGACCATGCCGACACGACTGCCACCCCCG
>NZ_JAALEC010000179.1:0-2013 GCF_014145205.1 Dietzia sp. DQ11-44 | reverse complement strand
TGGCAGCAGACCCCGGTGGTCGCCGTTGAGCACCCCGTCCAGACGGCGGGTGACGAGGAGCTCCAACTGCGTCAGGGCGGCGCGGGACGCCGCCGCGACCGGGTCGTCGCGGGTCCCCTCGTCCGCGTGGGTCACCGCGAGGACGGCGGGCCGGGCTGTGCGGGAACCGCGCTGATCTGTGGGAGCGGGACGGCCTCGAGAACGCGGCGCACGACGGTGTCCGCGGTGATCTCGTCCGCCAACGCGTCGTAGGTGAGGACGAGTCGGTGGCGGAGCACGGCGGGGAGCACGTCGACGACGTCCTGGGGCACCACGTAGTCGCGACCCCGGACGAGGGCCAGCGCTCGGGCCGCGGTGACGGCACCCAGGGTGGCCCGGGGGGACGCGCCGTACGCGAGCCACCTGGCCACGTCCTCGAGGCCGTGCCTCTCGGGTTCGCGGGTGGCGACGGTGACCCTGACCACGTAGTCGACCAGC
The DNA here is from genome assembly GCF_014145205.1 of Dietzia sp. DQ11-44. NCBI lineage: Bacteria > Bacillati > Actinomycetota > Actinomycetes > Mycobacteriales > Dietziaceae > Dietzia > Dietzia sp. DQ11-44. Next base: position 1,536 of record NZ_JAALEC010000179.1, on the reverse strand, counting down.
GCGTGGTGGACGAAGACCTCCCGGACAGCGTCCTGCAGCCGGATCAACGCGTCGACCCCGAGGACGCGGGACGGCTCCGGCGGACGTGTCCCCATCCGGTAGACGATCTCCCGTTCCTCCTCGGGGCTCGGGTAGTCCACGACGAGCTTGAACAGGAACCGGTCCCGCTGGGCCTCCGGGAGCTGGTACACGCCCTCGCTCTCGATGGGGTTCTGGGTGGCCATCACCAGGAACGGTGTCGGCATCGGGAAGGTCTGGCCGCCGATCGAGACGTGCCCCTCCGCCATCACCTCGAGCAGCGCCGACTGGACCTTGGCCGGCGCGCGGTTGATCTCGTCGGCCAGCACGAAGTTCGCGAGGATGGGACCGAGTTCGACCTCGAACTCCTCGCGGCCCTGCCGGTAGATCCGGGTGCCGACGATGTCCGCCGGAACCAGGTCCGGGGTGAACTGGAGGCGACGGAAGCTGCCCCCCACGACGGTGGCGAACGTCTCCACGGTGAGCGTCTTGGCGACACCCGGCACGCCCTCGAGGAGGATGTGACCGCGCGAGAGCAGACCCACCAGGATCATCTCGATGAGCCGGTCCTGGCCCACCACGACCTTCTTGACCTCGTACACCGCCTGCTCCAGCAGCCTGGCGTCCGAGGCCGCGGAGGACGCGGAGACCGCGGGGCGTGAGCCCGGGTCGGGCGAGTGGTCGGTGTGGGGATCGCTCACCGCGGAGGGCTCCTTCGCGAGGTGGGGGGTCGGTGGCCCTGGGGCCGGACCCTCAGGACGGACTGTGGACGACAGTACCGGTGTACGGCGGTGCCCGGCCCGACCAGTGGTCGGGCCGGGCACGGTGGGTCCGGCACGGTGGGTCCGGCGCTGTGGGTCGGCGCGACTGCGTCAGGTCAACCGGACGACCATGGGTGAGATCCCGGCCATCCGGACCGGCGAGATCTTGACGACGTCACCGGACTGCGGGGCCTCCACCATCCTGCCGTCTCCGAGGTACAACGCCACGTGGCCGGGCCAGAAGAGCATGTCGCCACGCTTACGGGTGGCCACCGGGTACTGCGGGCCGGCGGTGTACTGGTACCCGGTGAAGTGCGGCAGTGCCTTACCGATTCCGGCGAACGCGTAGATCATCAGTCCGGAGCAGTCGAAACCGATCTTGTTGTAGTCACCGTGGCTGTCCGCGACGCCGCCGTCCCGGATGCCCCGCGTCGGTCCCCTGGCGTCGCCGCCGCCCCAGGCGTAGGGGACGCCGAGCTGGGACAGCGCCCGGTTGACGACGGTCTCCACCTGGGCCGAACTCGACGGAGTCCCCGAGTTGCCGCCGCCCTGACCGGGTGCGGGTGCGGGCGCGGCAGGGCCTTGTTGGATCGACCCGAAGTCAGCCCGTCCGATCGCGTCGGCGACCTGCTGGATGATCGCCTCGGTGTCCCCGTTGATCCCCGCGTCGATCGCGGCGCCGACGCTGCCGGCGTCGATCGCACCACCGACGGCCCGCGCCGCCCCGTCCGAGGACCCCCCGGCGAACTGGCGGACC
>NZ_JAALEC010000017.1:0-1201 GCF_014145205.1 Dietzia sp. DQ11-44 | reverse complement strand
CGTCAGGCCGGCGCGGCCGCGGCGGCCAGGACCTGCTCGAGGAGCTCGTCCGCACGGTGCTCGTCCGCACGGTCGGCCAGCGCGAGTTCGCCGACCAGCACCTGCCGCGCCTTGGCGAGCATGCGCTTCTCGCCGGCGGACAGTCCCCGGTCCAGGTCGCGGCGCCACAGATCGCGGACGACCTCGGCGACCTTGTTCACGTCCCCCGAGGCCAGCTTCTCGCCGTTCGCCTTGTAGCGGCGCGACCAGTTGGTCGGCTCCTCCGCGTGCTCGGTACGCAGGACATCGAAGACCTTGTCGAGCCCCGCCTCGTCGACCACGTCGCGCACGCCCACGTACTCGGCGTTCTCGGCCGGAACCCGGACCGTGAGATCGCCCTGTGAAACCTTGAGGACGAGGTATTCCTTCTCGGTGCCCTTGACCGTCCGCATCTCGATCGCCTGGATACTTGCGGCGCCGTGATGCGGGTAGACGACAGTGTCGCCGACCTTGAACTCCATGAGTGGCTTTCCCCTTTCGACTGAGCCATCTTAGCACGCCCTCAGCGCTGGGGTTATCCGTTTATGCAGGTCAGCAACCCGAACGGCCCGACCGGCGCATCCGGGGGGTACGAGGGGCGCACTCTGGCGCCGGTCACGACCGGCCGTGGACTACGATGAGACCGGCCTGAGAACGACCATCTCCCGAGGAGCCTGACGTGACTTCACCGAACACCGGCCTGCGCCGCACCGCGCTCGTAGTCCTGGCCGTGGGTACCGCCGTCGGTATGTCCGCGTGTGGCGCCGGCCAGATCTCGCAGACGGCCGGTCAGGTCGCCGCGGTGGACGGTGGACAGGGTTCCGCGGGCGAGCTGTACGTCAACGACCTCGTGGTGGTCCTCCCCGAGACGGGGGAGGCGCGTCTCGGGTTCGTCGCCTCCTTCACCGGGACCGGCATGGGCGAGTCGATCTCCCTCGACCGTCTCGAGATCGACGGGATCGAGGCGCAGATCGGCGAGTCGCAGCCCCTCGAGCGCGGGTGCTCGCTGATCGTCTCGGCGGCGGAGGACGCAGAGCCCGTCCCCGGCGGGGACGACCTCTGCGTCGAGCGGACCACCGCCACCCTCCCCGGTGCGGACGACCTCCAGATCGGCACCTCGGTGCCGGCCACCGTCTCCTTCTCCAACGGCGACCAGATCGAGATGGCGGCAGCCGTCATCGCC
>NZ_JAALEC010000178.1:0-1638 GCF_014145205.1 Dietzia sp. DQ11-44 | reverse complement strand
TAAGCCGTCCTTCTGGGGGCGCGACGAACTGCTGCGTCAGAAGGAGGCCGGCCCCGCCCGGCGCATGTACGCGCTCGAGGTCACGGGCCGCGGAGTCCTGCGCGCCGGCCAGACCGTGCGGGCCGGCGGACGCGACGTCGGCGTCACGAGCTCCGGCACGTTCTCGCCGACGCTGAAGACGGGGATCGCGCTCGCGTTCGTCGAGCTGGACGCCGGCCTGAAGAAGGGCGACGAGGTCGTCGTCGACGTACGGGGGCGAGAGGTACCGTGCCGCCTCGCGGTACCCCCGCTCGTCGAGATCCGCACCCGCTGACCCGCCCCTTCTCACCTAAGCGAGACGACATGTCCCAGTTCGACATCCGCCCCTCGGCCACACCGAGGACGGCCGCCGAGCGCGAAGCCATCCTCGCCGCTCCCGGCTTCGGCAAGCACTTCACCGACCACATGGTCACCCTCCCGTATTCCGACGGGGCCTGGGGTACCCCCACCGTCGAGGCCTACGCCCCGCTGTCGATCGACCCCTCCGCCGTGGTGCTGCACTACGCCCAGACGATCTTCGAGGGCCTCAAGGCGTACCGGCAGGCCGACGACTCCATCGCCTCCTTCCGCCCGGAGCAGAACGCGGCGCGCTTCAACCGGTCCGCGCAGCGTCTGGCCATGCCGACGCTGCCCGAGGAGTTGTTCATGGAGTCCCTCCGGCAGATCGTGGCGATCGACCGCGACTGGGTTCCCGCCGCCGGCGGGGAGGAGGCGCTCTACCTGCGGCCCTTCATGATCGCGACGGAGACCGGCCTGGGAGTACGGCCGGCCGACGAGTACCTCTACTCGGTCATCGCCTCGCCCGCCGGCGCCTACTTCTCGCGTGGTGTGGCCCCCGTGAGCGTCTGGCTGAGCACCGAGTACGTGCGGGCCAGCCCCGGCGGAACCGGCGCGGCGAAGTTCGGGGGAAACTACGCGGCGTCGCTGCGTGCTCAGGAGCAGGCCGCCGCCGAGGGCTGCGACCAGGTGGTCTGGCTGGACGCGATCGAGCGGAAGTACGTCGAGGAGATGGGCGGGATGAATCTGTTCTTCATCCTCGGCGCCGGGGACTCGGCGGAGATCGTCACCCCGGAACTGTCCGGTTCGCTGCTGCCCGGTGTGACCCGCGACAGTCTGATCCAGTTGGCGCGCCATCTCGGCTACCCGGTGACCGAGCGGAAGGTCTCGGTCGAGGAGTGGGAGACCGGGGTCGCCTCCGGCGCGATCACCGAGGTGTTCGCCTGTGGGACCGCCGCCGTGATCACCCCGGTCGGCTCGGTCAAGCACGCCGAGGGCGGGTACACGGTCGCCGACGGCGGGCCCGGCGAGATCACCATGCGTCTCCGCGAGACACTCACCGGGATCCAGCGAGGGTCCGTCGAGGACACCTTCGGGTGGATGACCACGCTCGCCTGACCGGGCCCGCCTGACCGGCCCCGCGTCCGGTCCCGCGTGATCGGCCCCGCGTGATCGGCCCCGCGTCCGGCCCCCGTCCGGCCCGATTCCATCGCCAAGAGCGTTCCGCACACGTTTCTCGAGTAGGGGGTGTGCGGAACGCTCTTCTCGTTGATGCGCGGGCCTTTCCGTGACGCGTATCAGGCCAGGATGACGGCGATGACC
>NZ_JAALEC010000177.1:0-6445 GCF_014145205.1 Dietzia sp. DQ11-44 | reverse complement strand
ACGCCTTCTGCGACCGGCTGGCCGACGCCGTCGCCGCGGCTCTGGTCGAGGTCCGGAGGCGTCCCCCCGAGCGGAGGTACGCGGAGCGGATGTCCCGCTATCGGGACCTCGGCCTGGGACTAGAGTGAAGCGCGTCACAGGCCGTCGGCGCTGATCGGGGGCTTCACTCCCGCACGAGAGGGGCTCACCCGATGTCGGACTCCACGACCTCGTCGACCTACGCCGAGGCCCACCGGCTCTCGATCACCGATCCCGACGCCTTCTGGCTGGAGGCCGCCGGGGGGATCGACTGGACCACTCCCCCCACCACGGCTGTCGACGGTTCGCGGCCCCCGTTCTACCGGTGGTTCCCCGACGGTGAGCTCAACACGTCCCACAACTGCATCGACCGTCACGTCGAGGCGGGACGCGGGGATCAGGCCGCGTTCATCTACGACTCGGCGGTGACCGGGGTCAAGGAGACCATCACCTACTCCCAACTGCTCGACCAGGTCGAGGCCTTCGCGGGCGCGCTCGCGGCCGAGGGCGTGGGGCGCGGGGACCGGGTCGTCATCTACATGCCGATGGTCCCGCGTGCCGCGGTCGCGATGCTCGCGTGCGCCCGCCTGGGTGCCGTCCACTCCGTGGTGTTCGGGGGCTTCGCGGCGCCGGAGCTGGCCATCCGGATCGACGACGCCCGGCCGAAGGTCGTGGTGACCTCGCCCGGCGGCATCGAGCCCACCCGCAAGGTCCCCTACTTCCCCATGGTCGCCAAGGCCCTGGAACTCACCCGTCACTCCCCGGGCGCCGTCATCGTGGCCGGCCGACCGGACCAGTTCCCGGACGAGACCTTCCCCGAGACACCGGGAACCACCTGGACCGACTGGGACCGGGCCGTCGAGGCCTCTGAACGCGCCGCACCGGTCCCCGTCAGGGCGACGGACCCGCTCTACATCCTGTACACCTCCGGGACCACGGGGCTGCCCAAGGGCGTGGTCCGTGACAACGGCGGCCACGCTGTCGCGCTGGCGTGGTCGATGTGGAACGTCTACGGGGTCCGGCCCGGCGAGGTCTGGTGGACAGCCTCGGATGTCGGCTGGGTGGTCGGGCACTCCTACATCGTCTACGGGCCCCTGCTGGTCGGCGCGACGTCCATCATCTACGAGGGCAAGCCCGTCGGTACGCCGGACGCCGGCGCGTTCTGGCGGGTGCTCGCCGAGCACCGGGCCACCGCGCTGTTCACCGCGCCCACGGCCGTCCGCGCCATCCGCAAGGAGGACCCCGAGGGCGGCGAGATCGCCAAGTACGACCTGTCCGCCATGCGCACCCTGTTCTGTGCGGGCGAACGCCTGGACCCGGACACCTACCGGTGGGCCACGGAGAAACTGGGCAAGCCCGTGGTGGACAACTGGTGGCAGACCGAGACGGGCTGGCCCATCGCCTCCAATCTCCGCGGGCTCGAGCCGATGCCGATCAAGGCCGGGTCCCCGACGGTGCCCGTGCCCGGGTACGACCTGCACGTCCTGGACTCCCGGGGCACCCCCCTCCCCGCCGGGGAGGAGGGCAACCTGGCGATCCGCCTACCGATGGCGCCGGGCACCCTGTCGGGCCTGTGGGACGACGACGAGAGGTTCATCTCCTCGTACATGTCCGTCTTCGACGGGTACTACTCGACCGGGGACGGCGGGTACGTCGACTCCGACGGGTACGTCTACGTGATGGGCCGGACCGACGACGTGATCAACGTCGCCGGACACCGCCTGTCGACGGGCTCCATGGAGGCCGTGATCGCCACCCATCCCGCCGTGGCCGAGGCCGCGGTCATCGGTGTGAAGGACGAGCTCAAGGGCCAGCGGCCGGTCGGATACGTGGTCCTCAAGTCGGGTGAGGTCCGCGACCCCGAGGAGTTGCGCGCCGAGTTGGTGGCGATGGTCCGCGAGGAGATCGGCGCGGTGGCCACCTTCCGCGACTGCACGGTCGTGCAGGGCCTGCCCAAGACCCGCTCGGGCAAGATCCTGCGCAAGACGATGCGGCAGATCGCGGACGGGCAGGAGAACGTCACCGTCCCGTCGACGATCGAGGACCCGGCCGTGCTCGACGCCCTCGCACCGTACCTCCGGCAGGAGGGGTAGTCGCCCGGACCGCCATCCGCGAGGGCGCGCCGGACGCCACCCGCGGTCGGGCGCGCGCGGGGCCCCGCACACGAGGACGCCCCGACTCCCGTGTGGGAGGTCGGGGCGTTCTCGAGTCGTCCGACGGGCCGGATCAGGCCTCGAGCAGGTCGATCACGAAGACCAGGGTCTTCCCTCCGAGCGGGTGCAGGGCCGCGGAGGTGCCGTAGGCCTTGTCCGGCGGGATGACCAGCTGGCGGCGACCGCCGACCTTCATGCCCGGGATCCCCTCCTGCCAACCCTGGATGAGGCCGTTGAGGGGGAACGTGATGGACTCGCCGCGGTCCCACGAGGAGTCGAACTGCTCGCCGGTCTCGTAGTCGACACCGACGTAGTGGACGGTGACGTTGCCGCCGGCCACCGCCTCGGCGCCGTCCCCCACCGTGAGGTCCTCGCTGACGAGGTCAGTGGGCGCGGGGCCCGTCGGCCTGTCGATCTCGGGCTTGTCCATGGTGTCTCCTCCTGGAGTCCGGTTCCCGGGCTCAGCGCTGGCTGATCGGGGTGAAACCCCGCTCGGCCGGGCCCGTGTAGACCTGGCGCGGGCGGTTGATCTTGGTGGACGGATCCTCGCGCATCTCGCGCCAGTGGGCGATCCATCCGGGCATCCGGCCGAGGGCGAACAGGACGGTGAACATCTCGGTGGGGAAACCCATCGCGCGGTAGATGAGGCCGGTGTAGAAGTCCACGTTCGGGTAGAGCTTGCGCTCGACGAAGTAGTCGTCGGCCAGTGCCGTCTCCTCGAGCTTGAGAGCGATCTCGAGGAGGGGGTCGTTGCTCTGGGACAGCAGCGCGTGGGCGTGCTTCTTGGCGATCTGGGCGCGCGGGTCGTAGCTCTTGTAGACGCGGTGACCGAATCCCATGAGCTTGACGCCGTCGACCTTGTTCTTGACACGGTCCATGTAGTCGGTCGCGTCCCCGCCCTCCGACTCGATCCGCTCGAGCATCTCGAGCACGGCCTGGTTGGCGCCACCGTGCAGCGGTCCGTACAGGGCGTTGATGCCGCCGGTGATCGAGGCGTACAGCGGCGCCTCCGAGGATCCGACCATGCGGACGGTCGAGGTGGAGCAGTTCTGCTCGTGGTCCGCGTGGAGCACCAGCAGCATGTCCAGGGCGTCGGCGACCTCGTCGGTGACCTCGTAGTCCGGCCCGAAGGTCATGCGCAGGAAGTTGCGGACGTACCCGAGCGAGGGATCCGGGTCGAGGGCGTCGTGACCGGAGCGGATGCGCTCGATGGCGGCGGCGAGCGTCGGGCCACGGCCCAGCAGCCGGGCGGTGGCCAGGTCGACGGCCTTGGGGTCGTCGATGTCCAGGTCGTCCCCGTGCGTGCCGAACAGGCTCACGCCGGCGGAGAAGACGGGCATCGGGTGGGTGTCGCGCGGGAACGCCTGCAGCAACGGCATCATCTGGCCGGGCAGCGCGGTCTCCCCGAGCACCTTCTCGGTGAACTCGGCGAGCTGGGCCTCGGTGGGATCCTCACCGTAGATGAGCAGGTAGGAGACCTCGAGGAACGAGGCGTTGTCGGCGAGCTGGTCGATCGGGTACCCGCGGTGGCGGAGGATGCCCTCGTTGCCGTCGATGTAGGTGATCGAGGAGGTACACGCGGAGGTGTTGACGAACCCGACGTCCAGGGTGGTCATCCCCGTCTTGGCCAGCAGCGAACCCAGCTGCACCGCGTCGCTTCCGCAGGTCGCCTCCACCACATCGAGTTCGAGCTCACCGCCGGGGTAGGACAGTGTTGCATTGCGGTCCGAACCGTTCGAGCCTGCGGTCACGCGATTCCCTCTCCGACGACTGGTCCCGGCGGCCATGTCCCGCCACGAATGTGCTGTGCCACACCCTACCGTGACGGTCGCCGTCACTTCGAAGCGTGCACCGGTCCGCTCCCCCCGGGCCCCGTCCACCGGGCGGCGTCGGGGCGTCGGCGGGCGTCAGGGCTGCAGTCGCCGGACCGTCCACCCCCCGTCACCCCGGAGGCACTCGACCCGGTCGTGGAACCGGTCCCGGCCCCCCTGCCAGAACTCGACGCGGTCCGGGCGGAGGCGGTACCCACCCCACCTGTCGGGCATCGGGATCTCCTCGACGTCCGCCAGGCGCTTCTCCGCGATCGCGTAGAGCGAGGTCAACTCCTCGACGGACTCCACCGGCTGCGACTGCTCGGACGCCCAGGCCGCCACCTGGGACCCCCTGGGGCGCGTACGCCAGTAGGCGAGGCAGTCCGCCCGGTCCAGCGGTCGGCACTCGCCCTCCACGTGGACCTGCCGTTCCACCACCAACCACGGGAACGTGGCCGACGCGTAGCCGGACTGCGCCAACTGCGCGCCCTTGCGCGAACTCGTCGTCGTGAAGAAGGTCAGACCCCGCTCGTCCGCCCCCTTGCACAGCACCGTCCGGGTCGACGGCCGGCGGTCGGCACCGACGGTGCCGAGCACCATGGCGTTGGGCTCGCGCACCCCCCGGCGCCCGGCCTCGTCCAGCCACGAGGCGAAGAGCGCGACCCAGTCGTCGTGCAGATCGCCCACGTCCAGGCTCGCGTTCAGGCCGTAGCCGACCCGCATCGTGTCGAAGTCGGCCGGTTCGAGTGCGGGATCCTCCATGACCCAGACGCTACTCCGGGCCCGACGCGCCCCCGACTAGGATGGAGCCGATTCGGAAATCCCACCACAAGGAACGGCACCCCAAGAGCATGAGCGATCAGCTGCCCACCATCCCCGCCGACCTCAAGCCCGCGGACGGGCGGTTCGGCTGCGGCCCGTCCAAGGTCCGCCCCGAGCAGATCGAGGCCGTCTCCGCCGCCGCCACCTCGGTGATGGGCACCAGCCACCGCCAGGCGCCGGTGAAGGACGTCGTCGGCCGGGTCCGCGAGGGACTGTCCTCCCTGTTCTCCCTCCCCGACGGCTACGAGGTCGTGGTGGGCAACGGTGGCACCACCGCGTTCTGGGACGCCGCGGCGTTCGGCCTGGTCCGCGAGAAGTCCCTCCACCTGACCTACGGCGAGTTCTCCTCCAAGTTCGCCAAGGTCACCGGCGGCGCGCCCTTCCTCGCCGACCCGATCGTCATCTCCGCCGAGCCCGGGTCGGCTCCCGAGCCCACCTCGGACCCGTCCGTGGACCTCATCGGCTGGGCGCACAACGAGACCTCCACCGGTGTGATGGTCCCCGTGACCCGCCCGGCGGGCTCGGAGAACGCACTCGTCGCCATCGACGCCACCTCCGGAGCCGGCGGGTTGCCCGTCGACATCTCCGACGCCGACGTGTACTACTTCGCGCCGCAGAAGTGCTTCGCCTCCGACGGCGGCCTCTGGGTGTCCATCATGAGCCCGGCCGCCCTCGAGCGCGTGGCCGAGATCGCGGCCACCGACCGCTGGTGCCCGGACTTCCTGTCCCTGCCCACCGCGGTGGACAACTCCTCGAAGAACCAGACGTACAACACCCCGGCCGTGGCCACGCTGCTGATGTTCGCCGACCAGATCGAGTGGATGAACACCCAGGGCGGTCTGGACTGGTGCGTCGAGCGGACCCGGGACTCGTCCTCCCGCCTGTACGACTGGGCCGAGGCCAGCGAGTACGCCACGCCGTTCGTCACCGAGCCCGCCCACCGCTCGCAGGTCGTCGGCACCATCGACCTCGACGAGAGCATCGACGCCGCGAAGGTGGCCAAGACCCTGCGCGCCGGCGGCATCCTCGACACCGAGCCGTACCGCAAGCTCGGCCGCAACCAGCTCCGCATCGGGATGTTCCCGGCGATCGACCCCGAGGACGTCTCGCGGTTGACCCGGTGCATCGACCACGTGGTGGGGCAGCTCGGCTGACCCTCGGGCCGCGCACCCTTCCGGGCGCCCGCCCACGGTTTTTCCGCAGCCCACCCGGCCCGTCACCGCGCCGGGTGGGCTGCGCTGACCTACCATGGGGGGAACGCCCAGGACCCGGGCACGCGCCGTTCGAGCCGCCCACGGGCCCACGAGGAGTCGAGGAGGCGGTATGCGGAAGCTGAGGATCATCGGGGTGGACGCCGACTCGTCCGTGGTCGAATGTGAGCTCCCGGACTCGGGCGAGACGCTGGCCCTCCCCCTCGACGACAGGTTCCGCGCCGCCGCGCGGGGGGAGTCCGTGCCCACGGAGGAGTCCCGGCGGGTGCCCGTGACGGGCACGTTGCGCCCACGCGAGATCCAGGATCGTATCCGCCACGGCGCCTCCCCCGAGGACGTCGCCGCCGACGCCGGCGTCCCGATGTCCCGGATCGAGGGTTTCGCCGTCCCCGTGCTGCTCGAGCGCGCGAACGCCGCCGATCTCGCCCGA
>NZ_JAALEC010000176.1:0-2289 GCF_014145205.1 Dietzia sp. DQ11-44 | reverse complement strand
AGCGAGTGGCTCGGGCCTGAGGTCGACGCCCTCGCGCGCGGCGGGAAGCTGGCGGGACGAGGCATCGGCCCCGCGCTGCGGCGACTGCTCCCGTGGCCGGAGGCGGCCCGGTTCGACGATCTGGTGCCCGACCGCCTGCAGGTGCCCAGCTCGTCGTCATACCGCGTGGACTACCCGGAACCCGGATCCGACGCCGCACCGGTGCTGGCGGTCAAGCTGCAGGAGTGCTTCGGGTGGACCGCCTCACCCCGGATCTGCGACGGGCGGGTCCCCGTGACCGTCCATCTGCTCTCCCCCGCCGGACGGCCACTCGCCGTGACCCGCGACCTGGAGTTCTTCTGGCGCGAGGCCTATCCCGGTGTACGGGCGGAGATGCGGGGCCGCTATCCCCGGCACCCGTGGCCGGAGGACCCGATGGGCGCCGAACCCACTCGTCGGACCAACCGTCGACATTGAGGATCCCGTTACCATAACGAACCGCCCTGCCGCAATGCTCCGGAGCGGCCCGCCTCCTACGATGTGAGCAACCGCACCCGCGTCCGTCGACCCCGCCCGGAGCGTGATCGCCATGCCCGCGTACACCCCACCCGCACCCCACCGGGTCCCCCTCCCGACCAGGACCCCCGCACGGACCAAGCGGATCCCGCGCGTCCGGAACCGGATCGGGGCGCTCGTGACGTCCGCCGGTCTGGCGCTGGCGCTACTCAGCCTCTACCTGCCGTGGCTGGCCACGGGCGCGGACGAGCGGATCTCGGCCCTGGGGATCACCGAGCTCATCGACGTCCGCAGCGTCGCACCGGTGTTGTTCGTCGGACTACTTGTCCTGGCCCTGCTCGTGGCCGTCACCGCGCTCACCCGCCTGGGGTCGTTCGCCGTCGCGGCGGCGGTGGTGGCGATCGGGGTCCTGGTGGGACACCTCGCCTTTGTCTGGACCCTGATCCTGTCCACGGGGTCGACGGAGCCGGCACTCTCGGGCCTGCCCGCGAACGCCACGGTGACCTCCGGGCCCTATGTGGCCGCGTTCGGGTTCGTGATGGTGTCGGCGGGGTCGGCCTGGGCCGCCCGGTCCGCTCGCTATCCGGTCGATCCCGTGACGTGACGGGCGGGCCCGGTCCGGCGGTCACAGTCCGCCACCGCACCGTCCGGCCGGAACGCACCGTTGTGGCAGAACCCGGACACCCCGCCTATTATGTGACTTACCTCACTTCACAGGTTCCGGTCCGATTAAGGGCACCCGCCATGGCCGCACAGACAACGCCCGTCACCCGCACCTCGCCGTCGTCGGCGAGCACCCCGACCGGCGGCAAGATCATCCCGCACCTGCGAAACCGCGTCGGCGGCCTGATCGCCGTAGTGGGGCTGGCGCTCGCCCTGCTCAGTCTGTACCTCCCCTGGTTGAGCACCGGGACCGGCGGAGGGATCAGCGCGCTCGACCTCACCGAGATCCTGGACCTGCGCGCGATGGCGCCCCTGAACTTCCTGGGGCTTCTCGTGCTGTCGGTCCTGGTGGCGGTCACGCTGTTCACCCGGTTGGGATTCTTCGCGGCCGCCAACGCGGTACTCGCGTCCCTCGTGTTGATCGCCCACCTCATCTTCGTCTGGGTCCTGTTCAACTCGACCGACACCTCGGATCCGATGCTGGCGGGCCTGCCGGACGGCACCTCGGTCACCTACGGTCCGTTCGTCGCGGCGATCGGATTCATCCTCGTGATCATCGGATCGGCGTTGGCGGCCAAGTCCGCCGAGTACCTTCTCCCAGACCGCGCCGAGGCCCGCATGTTCACCGGCTCGTGAGGCGTCAGAACACCACCACGGTGTCCCCGACCTGCAGCCTCTCGAAATAAGTCGCCGCGGCGGGCCGGTCCATCCGGATACACCCGTGCGACTCGTAGGCCGGATCGCCCTCGTGGAAGGCGATCCCTCCCACGAAGTACACCGAGTACGGCATCGGGGCGTCGTCGAACAGACGGCTGACCTCGTGGCGCACCTTCCGGGTGACCTGGAACGTCCCGCGAGGGGTCTCCCAACCGACCCTTCCGTGCGACATCCGTACCGGCCCGTAGCTCAGCCGCTCCCCCGACTGCAGCCAGGTCCGGTTCCCGTCGAGGTCGACGCACGCGGCGGCCGTACGCGGACACGGGCTCTGCGGGGTGGGGTCCGGCGGCGGCGGGGGCGCGGCCGGAGGGGGCACGAACCCGGGCGGAGGAGTGATCCCCGCCGACTCCAGCCAGCCGCCGGCGGCGGTGCGCAGGTCCGCGTCCGCCTGTACGGATCCCGCCAGGGCCTGAT
>NZ_JAALEC010000175.1:0-3372 GCF_014145205.1 Dietzia sp. DQ11-44 | reverse complement strand
CTCCCCCGGCTCTCCGCGCCGGCGTCCCGCGCCCTCGCCGCGGCCGGGATCACCGACCTCCGCCAGTTGGACGGAACGCCCGAGAGGGACGTTCTGGCGCTGCACGGGGTCGGCCCCTCCCAGCTCGGCGTGCTGCGCGACGCACTGTCCGCGGCGGGGCTGTCCCTCGCCGATCCGCTCTCGCGGCCCCGCGCCACCGGCCGCAACGACAACACGGCGTTTCTCGAGACACCGGGCTCCCCACGGCAGTGGATCGAGGGGTTGCCCACCGCCCGGCGGGTGGAGGACGGCCTGCGCCTGCTCGAGCTCTTCGGCGAGGTCACCGGCGAACCACCGTCCATGTGGGGCCCGTCGATCGTGGGCTACGGCACGCACCACTACGTGTACGACAGCGGTCGTGAGGGCGACACCCTCCGGGTGGGCTTCAGTCCCCGCGCCTCCGCCATCAGCCTCTACGGACTGCTCGGGGCCCCGGGAGCCGACGCGTTGCTCGCGACGCTGGGGCCGCACAAGACCGGCACGGGGTGCCTCTACGTGACGACCCTGGCCCGGATCCGGGAACCCGTGCTCCGCGAACTCGTGGCGGCGGCGTGGGCGCAGCCGGACTGACGCAGCCAGAGCGTCGCCGGTGACGGTCGCGTCAGTCCCGCGGTAGCGGCTTGACCATCGGGAACAGGATCGTCTCCCTGATGCCCAGCCCGGTGAGCGCCATGAGCAGACGATCGATCCCCATACCCAACCCGGTGGTGGGCGGCATCCCCTGCTCCATCGCGGCCAGGAAGTCCTCGTCCAACACCATCGCCTCGTCGTCACCGGCCGCGGCGAGCCGCGCCTGGTCCTCGAACCGGCGACGCTGGATCACCGGGTCGACGAGCTCCGAGTAGCCGGTCGCCAGCTCGAACCCACGGACGTAGAGGTCCCACTTCTCGGTGACCCCCCGATCCGTGCGGTGATCGCGGGTCAGAGGGGAGGTCTCCACCGGGAAATCGCGGACGAACACCGGCCCCTCGAGCTGGTCACCGCACAGGTGCTCCCACAGCTCCTCGACCAGCTTGCCGTGCAGCCAGCCCCTGCCCGAGGGCACCTCGAGCCCGACCTCGCCGGCCAGTTCCGTGAGTTCCTCGACCGTCGAGTCGACCGTGACGGTGTCCTCGTCGGTGTTCCCCACCACCTCGGGGTGCTGCGCGCGCAGGGCCTCGTTGAGCGAGGGGTACATACGCATCTCACGCCACTGCCCGCCCAGGTCGTACTCCGTGCCGTCGGCGAGGGTGACGGTGGTGGTGCCGAACACCTCGCGCGCGACCTCCTGGATGACCTCACGGATCATCGTGGCGGACGTGTCGTAGTCCCCGTAGGCCTGGTAGGTCTCGAGCATCGCGAACTCGGGGCTGTGTGAGGAGTCCACACCCTCGTTCCGGAAGTTGCGGTTGATCTCGAAGACCCGCTCGATGCCGCCCACCACGCATCGCTTGAGGTAGAGCTCGGGGGCGATGCGCAGGTACAGGTCCAGGTCCAGGGCGTTGGAGTGCGTGACGAACGGCCGGGCGGCGGCGCCGCCGTGCAACGTCTGCAGCATCGGCGTCTCCACCTCCAGGAACCCCCGCCTGTCGAGGGCGTCCCGCAGGGCCCGGACGACCTTGATGCGGGTGACCGCGTTGCGCCGGGCCGTGTCGCGCATGATGAGGTCGGTGTAGCGCTGACGGACGCGCGTGTCCTCGCTCAGTTCCTTGTGCGCCACCGGCAACGGACGCAGCGACTTGGCCGCCAGCACCCACGAGTCGGCCATGACGGACAGCTCGCCGCGCCTGGACCGCACCACGCGGCCGGTCACCGAGACGTGGTCACCGAGGTCCACGTCCTGCTTCCACGCCTCGAGCCGCTCCTCGCCCACGTTGGCCAACGAGAGCATCGCCTGCAACTGCGGGGCGAACGAGTCGGGCCCGCCCTCGGTCGCCGGGACCGACAGGTCGGCGTCCGGGCTCACGCCGTCCTGGAGTCGGACGAAGCAGAGCTTGCCCGTGTTGCGGACGAACAGCACGCGGCCCGCGACGGAGACCCGGACGTCGGTCTCCTCCCCGGGCTCGAGGGCGACGAAGCGCGGATCCGAGGCGATCTCGACGAGCCCGTGCGTGCGGGGGACCTCGACCGGATAGGCGTCGACGCCGGAATCGAGGATGCGCTGCCGCTTGTCGCGACGGATACGCAGCTGCTCGGGGGTGTCGTCGGCGGGCTCGGTCGCGGCGGGGGTCGAGTCGGTCACGACTCCCGAGGATAGTCGTCCCTATGCGGCGGGGCCGAACCCGTCACCGCGCACGTGGTCGAGGACGTGGAGGTCGAACCGGTCCGACAGCTGCTCGATGGCGGCCGCCGCCCGGACACTGTTGCCGTGCTCGTCCAGGCGCGGCGAGTAGGCCGCGATCCCGAACTTACCGGGAACCACCGCGAACAGACACCCCGACACCCCGCTCTTCGCGGGCAGTCCGACCTGGTAGACCCAGTCGCCCGCCGCGTCGTACATGCCGCAGGTGAACATCACGCTGTTGGCGTAGCGGACCGCCTTGCGCCCGAGGATCCGCTCGTCGCTGCCGGGCTTCAGACCGCCGTTCGCGAACATGGCGGCCATGTGGGCGAGTTCCCGGACGTCCACGCGGACCGCGCACTGGCGTCCGTACCCCGCCACCACCTCGTGGGGGTCGTCCGCGAGGGTGCCCTCCTCGGCGAGGAGGTGCGCGAGCGCCTGGTTGCGGTGTGCGCTCTTGGCCTCGATGTCGGCGATCTCCTCGTCGACCTCCACGTCACGGCCGACGAGGCGGGAGAGCAGTGCGCGGATGTGCTCGAAGCGCGAGACCTCGTCGTTGTCGGTGTCCCCGACGAGCGCGTGGGCGGCCAACGCCCCGGCGTTGACCAGACCGTTGGGTGCCCGGCCGGTCCCGGCCTCGAGGGAGATCTCGTTGAAGGCGTCCCCGGAGGGTTCGACCCCGATCCGCTTGGCCACCTCGTCCACGCCCTTCTGGTCCAGGGCCAGGGCGTACACGAAGGGCTTGGAGGCGGATTGGAGATCGAAGCGGATGTCGTCGTCCCCCGCCGAGGTCACGGTGCCCTCGAGGTCGCACACCGCCATCGCCAGGGCGTCGGGGTTCGGGTGTTCGTAGTCGCCGAGGTGCGGGACCAGTTCGCCCGAGGAGTCGTCACGGACCTCGTCGAGGATGCCCTGGAGAAGGTCTGCCGAGATGTGGTCCGTCATGGACGCGACCGTACCGGGGCCGGTGCCCGCGCGCCCCCGGTCGGGCGTGGTGCCGCGCTCAGTGCGCCGAGATCGCGGATCGCTCGCGCAGCAGGTGCTCGGCGTCCGAGAGCAGGCCGAGCGCCCCC
>NZ_JAALEC010000174.1:0-6174 GCF_014145205.1 Dietzia sp. DQ11-44 | reverse complement strand
TCCGGAGCCCGTCGTCGGGCTGGAGCCCGTCGTCCGGGAATCGACCCCCGCGCTCATCGCGCGCACCCTCCGCCGGGCGATCTCGGACGGCACGTTCCCCCCGGGTACGCAGCTCGGGGAGGCCGCGCTGGCGAGGTCGCTCGGCGTGAGCCGCGGGCCGCTGCGGGAGGCCATGCAACGGTTGACGCAGGAGGGGCTGCTCGTCTCACACCGCAACCGGGGACTGTTCGTCGCCGACCTCTCCGCCGAGGCGGTCGAGGACATGTACCTGCTGCGCACGACCGTCGAGACCGCCGCGCTGGACCGGGTGCTCGACCTCGGGCTGGGCGTCGTCACCGCCGACGCGCTCGACGCCGCCGTCGACGCGATGGCCTCCCTCGCCGACGAACCGCGGTCGGAGGCCATGGTCGCCGCGGATCTGGACTTCCACCACGTCCTGGTCGAGGCGGCCCGGAGCCCACGCCTGTCGAGGGTCCACGAGACCGTGCTGGTCGAGACGAGCATGTGCCTGCACGCCATGCGCGGCACCTACTCGGACGCGGCGTCAAGGCTCATCGAACACCGTGCGATCGCCGACGCCGTGCGTGCCGGGGACCCGGATCGGGCCAGGGTGTTGCTGGTCGACCACATGAGGGACGGGCTCGTCCGGGTCCGCGAGGGCGGCGAGGCCCGTTGAGGTTCATTGTTACGGCGAGGTCACGCTTGTCGCGTTAGGTGATGGACCCGGACCGCCCGGCCATACGGTCGATGAACCGTTAACTTCAACCCGACGGAGGCACCGATGAACACCACCATCTCGCGAAGGCAACTGTTCCGGGGAGCACTGGCACTGGGCGGGGTGGTCGCGGTCGGTGGATCCCTCGCCGCCTGCACCACCACGGAGACCGGCGGCCCCGAGGCCGGCGGAGGCGGCGGCCTCCTCGAGCGGGCCCGACAGCAGGGCCTGCGGATCG
The DNA here is from genome assembly GCF_014145205.1 of Dietzia sp. DQ11-44. Classification (NCBI taxonomy): domain Bacteria; kingdom Bacillati; phylum Actinomycetota; class Actinomycetes; order Mycobacteriales; family Dietziaceae; genus Dietzia; species Dietzia sp. DQ11-44. The sequence goes on along the minus strand of NZ_JAALEC010000174.1, from coordinate 5,221 downwards.
CCATCGGCAACGAGCCGCCCTACACCGAGCTCGCTCCGGACGGCACCGTCACCGGCGCGGAGCCGGACGTCGTCAGGGCCGTCGCCGCGCGGATGGGGATCGACAGGGTCGAGGGCATCGTCTCCGGCTACGACGCGATGATCCCGGGGCTCAAGGCCAACAGGTGGGACACCATCGCCGCGGGGTTGTTCATGAAGCAGTCACGCTGCCGCGAGGTCGCCTACGCCTCACCCGTGATCGTCTCCACCGAGTCGTTCGGTGTGCGGCCCGGCAACCCGGAGAACATCCTCACCATCGCCGACGTCCTGGAGCGGCCGGACCTGCGCGTGGGTGTGGTCCCCGGCGGGTTCGAACAGGGCATCCTCGAGACGGCGGGAGTCGGGGCCGGCCAGATCATCAACGTCACCGACGCCCGCGGTGGCGCCGACGCGCTCAACGCGGATCGTATCGACGCCTTCCTCCTGCCCACGCTGTCCCTGCGCGAGCTCGAGGGCGTCGAGGTCACCGAGCCGATCGAGGACGCCCCCAGCACGGGTTCGTCCGCCGCGTTCCGGACCGAGGACCAGGACTTCCTCGACGCCTACAACGAGGAGCTCGAGTCGTTCAAGACCGAGCCCGAGTTCGCCGAGATACTCGAGAAGTGGGGATTCGACCCCACCGTCGTCGAGGGCGTGACGACCGAGGAACTCTGCGCCGTCGACGGCTGACCGGCGATCGATGGACGCTATCGCCGAATACCTCCCTCTCATCCGGCAGGGCTTCATCACCACCGTCCAGGTGACGGTCCTCGGCGCGGCGCTCGCGCTGGTCGTGGCCTTCGCCCTGGGCCTGGCGCGCCTGTCCACCCACCGCTGGGTGCGCTGGCCGGCGGCGTGCACCGTGGAGTTCCTCCGCGGCACGTCGCTGGTGGTGCAGCTCTTCTGGCTGTTCTTCGCCCTCCCGTTCTTCGGGGTCCAGCTCACCGCCATCTTCGCCGGTGTCCTCGCGCTGGGCCTCAACGAGGGCGCGTACGCCTCGGAGGTGGTCCGCGGGTCCATCGCGTCCCGGCCGAAGGGCCAGACGGAGGCCGCGATCGCGCTCAACATGACGCCCGCCCAACGGATGCGCCGCATCCTGCTGCCGCAGTCGATCCCGGCGATGCTGCCGCCCATGGGCAACGTCATGGTGGACCTGCTCAAGAACAGCTCACTGGTCTCCCTGGTGACGGTGGCGGACCTGACCTTCAACGCGGGGCTCATCCGGTCCGCCACCGGTGAGACCGCCCTGATCTACGGGATCATCCTGCTCCTGTACTTCGTCCTGAGTCTGGTCATCTCGGTGATCATCGCGCTCCTGGAGCGGCGGTTCTCACCGACCCGTGAGCGCCGGTCGCTGCTCACCGCCCTCACCGGCCGGACGCAGGGGGTGAGCTGATGATCTGGGACAACGCCTTCGCGATCAGCATCATCCCGGACCTGCTCCGGGGGCTGGTCACCACGGTGCAGATCACCTTCGCCGGCATGGCCATCGCGGCTGTCCTCGGGTTGCTCGTGGCCGTGTTCAGATACCTGCGGATCCCGGTGGTCTCGCAGATCCTGGGATTTCTCGTGTACTTCATCCGTGGGACGCCGTTGCTCGTCCAGGCGTTCTTCGTGTTCTACGTCCTGCCGGAGTACGGCGTCACCATGAGCGCGCTGGTCACCGGCATCATCGTGATCGGCGTCAACTACAGCGCCTATACGGCCGAGGTCTACCGGTCCGGTATCGAGGGGATCCCGGTGGGTCAGTGGGAGGCCGCCACGGCCCTCAATCTGCCGGGCGGACGCACCTGGACACGGATCGTCCTGCCCCAGGCGGTGCGACGGGTGGTCCCCCTGTTGGGCAACTACCTCATCCAGATGTTCAAGGACTCGGCCATCCTGTCCGCCATCACCGTCTACGAACTCATGTCCGTGGCCAAGGCGATCGGGCAGTCGGAGTTCCGCTACATCGAACCCTTCACCATCGCGGCGCTGCTCTACCTCGTCGTGAGCGTCCCGTGCACACTCGTCCTACGTCGATTGGAGACCCGCTATGGCACCGTCCACTGAGCTCGGCGAGCCGGGGGAACCGATGGTCCGCTTCGAGAAGGTCAGCAAGAACTGGGGGGAGAACAGGGTCCTGCGGGAGCTCGACTTCACTGTTGCCAAGGGCGAGAAGATCTCGATCATCGGTCCGTCCGGTTCCGGCAAGACCACGATCCTGCGAGTGCTCATGACCCTCGAGTACCCGACCTCGGGACGCGTCCTGGTCGAGGGCGACGAGTTGTGGAACACCGACGTCGCGAGGAAGAGGCCCCGCGAGACCAAGCGGATGAGGCAGATCCGCAGCCGGATCGGCATGGTGTTCCAGCAGTTCAACCTGTTCCCACACATGACCGCGCTGGAGAACGTCATGGAGGCGCCGGTGCACGTGCTGGGCAAGGACAAGGCGACGGCGCGGCAGGAGGCGGAGGAGCTGCTCGCGCTCGTCGGTCTGGCCGACCATTCAGCCAAGAAGCCGCCGCAGCTGTCCGGTGGCCAGCAACAGCGCGTGGCGATCGCCCGGGCCATGGCCACGAAGCCGGACATCATGCTCTTCGACGAACCCACCTCGGCCCTGGATCCCGAGCTCGTGGGGGAGGTGCTCAAGGTGATCCGTGACCTCGCCAACGACTCGACCATGACGATGCTCATGGTCACCCACGAGATGAACTTCGCCCGGGAGATCTCCGACCGGGTGGTGATGTTCGACGAGGGCGTCGCGGTCGAGTCGGCGCCGCCCGCGCAGTTCTTCGACTCGCCCGGCCACGAGCGCACCCGGAGATTCCTCGGCGCTGTACTGGGGTACTGAACGCTCAGCGGGAGACCGCGAGCCCGCTGCGCATCGCCCACGCCACCGCCTGCGGTCTGGTGGTCACCCCGATCTTGCGGTAGGCCTCCCGGATGTAGGTCTTGACCGTGTTGATCGACAGGTAGCAGGCCGCGGCGATCTCCTCGTTGGACCGGCCCTGGGCGATCAGCGCGAGCATCTCCGACTCCCGGGGGGTCAGGCCCACGTCGCCGGTCGGCCACAGTCCGGGGGACGTGTCCTCGCCGTCGCGGCCGAGCAGGCGCACCCGCTCACCCGCCGCGACCCGTTCCACGGCCCCGAGCAGCTCCTCGCCGGACAGTGATTTGGAGAGATACCCCGTCGCCCCCGAGGCGAAGGCCTCGTCGACCGCGCGCGGATCCGTGACGAACGAGTAGACGGCCACGGCCCCGATCGCCGGGTCGAGGGCCATGGCCGAGCACCGGGCCTGCCAGTCGACCGGGGAGGCGAAGGTATCGAACAGCACCACGTCCACGGGCACACCTGCGCGGGAGCCGGGCCCGTTCACCACGACCTCCACGCGGCCGGGGTACGCGGCCAGCAGTGCGTGCACACCGGCGATGACCAGTGTGTAGTCGTTCTCCACCGAGACCCTGACCGGCATCTGGAAACTTTAACAGTTGTGACCCGTCCCACCCCTGGGGGTGTGCCGAACTCCCTCGAGCGTGAATGAAGCTGGGACCGACGGGGGGAGTGCCATGACGACCGCGACGAGAAGGATCGACGAACGATGGGCCTGGGCCGAGTACGGGATGTGCCAGGACGTACCGGACCTGTTCTACAACTCCGAGAACGAGTCGAGGAGCCTGCGCCGGCGTAAGGAGACGGCGGCCAAGAAGCTCTGCGCGCAGTGCCCGGTCATCCAGCAGTGCCGCGCGCACGCCGTGGCCCACCGCGAGCTGTACGGCGTCTGGGGCGGGATGTCCGAGGCCGAGCGGCACCGGCTCGCCGGGCGGGTCCGCACCGGCTGACCGCCCACCGGCTGACCACCCACCGCCCACCGCCTTCCGCCGAACCGCCCACCGGCGGAGGGCGGAGGGCGGCGGGCGATCAGCGCACCGGGATCGCGACGAGCTTGGTCTCCACGAACTCCTCGATCCCGGTGAGCCCGCCCTCGCGGCCCAGCCCGGACTGCTTGATGCCACCGAACGGCGCGGCCGGGTTGGAGACGATCCCGGTGTTGATGCCCACCATCCCGGCCTGCAGGCGCTCGGACATGGTCATCGCGCGGTCGAGATTCTCGGTCATCACGTAGGAGACCAGGCCGAACTCGGTGTCGTTGGCCAGGGCCACCGCCTCGTCGTCGGAGTCGAACGGGATCAGGGCGGCCACGGGACCGAAGATCTCGGTGGACATCAGGTCGGAGTCGGCCGCCACCCCGGTCAGGACGGTGGGCGGGTAGAAGTACCCGGGTCCTTCGGTCCGCGATCCGCCGCACAGCACCTCGGCCCCGCGCCCCACGGCGTCGTCGACCAGGTCGACCACCTTCGCCACGGCCTTCTCCTCGACCAACGGGCCCACGTCGGTGCCGTCCCGCGTGCCGTCGCCGACTGTCAGGGCGGACATCTTCTCGGTGAGGCGCCGACCGAACTCGTCCAGAACCGAACGGTGGACGAGGATCCGGTTGGCCGACGTGCAGGCCTCGCCCATGTTGCGCATCTTGGCGGCCATCGCGGCGGCCACGGCGGTGTCCATGTCCGCGTCCTCGCACACCACGAACGGGGCGTTCCCGCCGAGCTCCATGGAGGTGCGCAGCACCCCGCGCGCGCACTGCTCCAGCAGCATCCGGCCGACCGGCGTGGACCCGGTGAACGACAGCTTGCGGGCGATCCCGGAGTCGATCCACGGTCCCACCACACTGCCCGGCTCGGTGGTGCACACGACGTTGAGGACGCCGTCGGGGAGCCCCGCCTCGCGCAGGAGGTCCACCACGTACAGCGAGGTCAGGGGCGTGAGGTTGGCCGGTTTGAACACCATGGTGCAGCCGGCGGCGACGGCCGGGCCGATCTTGCGGGTGGCCATGGCCAGGGGGAAGTTCCACGGGGTGATGAGGATGCAGGGCCCGACCGGTTCGTGGGTCACCATGAGACGGGTCTTGCCGTCGGGCGAACGGCGGGCGTCCCCGCGGATGCGGCAGGCCTCCTCGGAGAACCAGCGGAAGAACTCGGCCCCGTAGGTGACCTCGCCCTTGGCCTCCGCCAGCGGTTTGCCCATCTCGGTGGTCATGAGCAGCGCCAGCTCGTCGGCGCGGTCGAGGATCAGCTCGTACGCGCGGCGCAGGATCTCGGCCCGGTCGCGGGCGGGCACGGCCGCCCACTCCGGCTGCGTCCGCCCGGCGGCCTCGATCGCGGCG
>NZ_JAALEC010000173.1:0-1760 GCF_014145205.1 Dietzia sp. DQ11-44 | reverse complement strand
CCCGAGGTGACACCCGCGCCCCCACGGGCCGGACGCGGCAAACATCGCCGTGCGGAGCCGGACGAGGAGGCGTCGGACGCGGAGCCGTCGGCTGCGGCCTCGACCGGCACGGGCTCCGGTCGTGAGCGCCCGGGCGTGGAACCGGACGTCGAGCAGACCACCCGCCTCCAGCTGCCGCCGGATATCCGGGACTGACCTTCCGCAACGAGAGGACCCGCCCGCGCCGGATGCGCGGACGGGTCCTCTCGCTGATGTGGGGTGTGTCAGCTGGCGGAGCTCAGGAGACCGGTGACGGTCGGGCTCGACAGCGGGGCGACGTCGTATCCGGCCGAGTCGGACAGGCTCGAGGTGAGCGAGCCGCCGATGGCGCCGTCGATCGGGTTGACCACGGAACCGGAATCCAGCGAACCGGTACCGCCCCCGCCGCCGGCACCGGGGTTGGTCCCGGTGACGATGACGGGCGACGAGGTCGCGGTCGCGCCGACCCACGTGTCGCCGAGCGCGTCGGTGTTGTTCACCACGGCCGTGTAGCGGTACACCTGGGTGTCGGCCGTACGCGGAATGTCGTCCGGGAAGGAGACAGTGGTGCCGGACGCCGGCATGGCGACCTCCCCGACCTCGACACCGTCACGGAGGATCGAGACCATCGTTCCCTCGGGGAAGTTGTTCGCGGGCCGAACGAACGAGGTGACCACGTTGACCGCGAGCGAATCCTCGTCGAGGGTGCCGGGCTGGGCCTGGACGTTCAGGTTGGTGTTCCACTCGAACGGAACCCACGGGGCGTTGGTGATCGTGGTGGTGGTGAGCGCGGCGGCATTGGCGCTCACAGCGCACTCGACCTGGGCGCCGGTGGTGCCGGTGCCGCCCGCAGTGGTCCCTCGGGTGTACTGGAACTGCGTCGACGCCGCATCCGTGGCGGCGGTGGCCCCCGCCCCGGCAAGGCCGAAGACGATCTGCTGACTCGGCGTGTTCGGCGCACGCATGCCGAAGGTGACCTCGGGCAGCTGGAACGACTGGTTGTTGTTCTTCTGCAGGCCCGAGTTGATGGTGTTGCCCGTCCCGTCTTCTGCGAGGCACCGAACCAGGACACGGTCGCGGGTGCGCGGCCCGGCGGTACGGTCTCGACGGCGCCCGTCGTGGAGATGTCGGCGCTGTACTACTCGCGCTACCAGAACGTCAGGGCCGAGATGGTCAGCATCACGGCGTCGGGGTCGACGATCACCATGCCGCTGTGGCCGCTCACCCAGTTCTTCCCGCAGGGCAGCCTCGGGGACATGGCGAGCGAAGCCGTCCAGCTGCGCTCGCAGATCACCGAGCAGAACACCAGGGCCAAGGTCGAGGGGCTGTACGGCACGACCGGTTCGTTCGCGGTGACCAACGGGCAGACCGTCACCCGGACGATCGCACTCGGGCCGCCGGCCACCCAGCCCCGCGGTTCGGATCTGGTCGGTTACTTCACGATGTGCGCGCAGGGCACCAACTCCGCCGCCGCGCAGGGCACCGGCCAGCTCTACGCGTGGTCTGCCTTCGAGAAGGGGTGGCCCCCGCCGGTCGTCATCCCCGAGGACAGCGGCAGCCTCGCGACCGGGTCTCTCGGCTCGCTGGGCAGCAGTGGTACGGACCCCGTCGATCCGGAGCCACCGGTCGAGGAGGAGCCGCCGGCTGAGGACAACGGGGACCCCCTGGACCCCTGATCGTCACTGGCTTGAGCGTGGCCTCGAGCTGAAGGAGGACGGGCCGGTCGCGTCACGCGACCGGCC
>NZ_JAALEC010000172.1:0-8089 GCF_014145205.1 Dietzia sp. DQ11-44 | reverse complement strand
TGTCGCATGGCGAGCTGGGTGCGGGACTCCGGGAGGTCCTCGAGCACCCCGCGGTACACCTGATCCGGGGTCAGCGGGGAGTCACGGACCGCCGCCCGGAGGAGGCTGTCCCTCTCGATGCCGCTCAGCGGGTCGCCGGGAACGGAGACCCAGAACGTCCGGTCCGGAACCGGGCCCACGCGCCTGCCCGCCACCCCCTGGCCGCCCGGGTCGCCGGTGCCCGGCAGCCACCGGTCGCGGGGACGCAACGGGTCCGAGAGCAGGCCGACGGCGAGCACCCGGTCAAGTTGCTCGGGGTGGGCGTCCAGCCAGTCGTGGATCACGCGGCACCCGCAGCAACACCCCAGGAGGACGATCCCGTCGGACGGGTGGAGACCCACGAGCCGGGCCAGGTCCGCCACACCGGCGGCCGAGGCGGCGTCCCAGCTCCGCGGACGGTGGAGGCGGGTCTGTTCGGGCTCCGGCCACTGCACCCGGACCGCGGCGCGGGCGCCGAGGCGGAAGGTGAGGTCGTCGACGAAGGCGTCCATCACCCCGGAGGACCGGCGATACGCCCCCTCGCCGTCGGCGATGAGAATCCTCATGATGGCCACCCCTCTGGCGGTCCGCGATCCAGGGGGTCGGCCTGACGCGGTACATGCCTGTCCGCTGAACGTAGGACAGCTATGTAGTCATGTCAATAAGTTTTCATTGATACCTCGTGTTGGCGACCAACGCCCTTCCCGGCCCCGTTCACCTCACTAGTCGGCACTCGCTCGCCCTCGGACTCGGCGCGGTCGCGCTCTGCGTGGGCGGGGTCGGTGATCTGGGCCCGGCGATGGCCCTACCGATGATCAGCCTGCTGGGCCTGACCTGCTCGGCGCTGCTCGAGCGACGCTGGGCGCCACGGGTTCACCTGGTGACCGCCCTGACGGTCCAGGTGTGCACTGCGGCGATCGTCTTCGTCACCGTCGCGGTCCTCACCACCGGCATCGCGATCGACCCGACGGCCCGGTTGGCGGGTTCGCTCGCGTGGCTGGTGGTCCCGGCCGGGCTCGGGGGTTACGGGGCGTACATCCTCGCCCTGCGCACCCTCGGCGCCACGCGCACGAGCATGCTGCTCTACCTCACCCCTCCGGTATCGGCGATCTGGGCGTGGGCGATGCTCGGGGACCGTATCGGGGCACCACAGGTCATCGCGATGGGGCTGGGGATCGTGGCGGTCCTGCTCACGTCGAAGTCCGGCAGCGGCGGCCGGTCGGTCGCCGACTCTCCGACCAGCCCGGGCGTCGTCCCGGACACCCCTGGCGTGGTCCCGGGCCGGGATACTCCGCGGCCGGACCGGCCACGACCTCCAGCGCACTCACATGCCGGCGGCGGGGCGGCCCCCGGACGTCTCCCCTAGGTGCCGCAGAACGTGACGTGGGGGGAGGCGTCGGGCGGGGCCGGACTGGCGTACCGCTCCAGTCCGGGACGTTCGGTGTAGGGATCGGTGACGACGACGAGGAGTTCGGTGAACGGCCCGAGGTCTCCCGCCGTGGCCGCGTCCAGGGCCTCCTCCACCAGGTGGTTACGCGGGATGTACACGGGATTGGCGGTCTCCATCACCTCGACCGAGGGACCCAGAGCACGCCACCTCGCCAGCCACCCGTCGGCCAGTTCCCCCACCAGCCCGCGTACCGGCGAGGTGTCGCCCGCCGCGGCCGGGATGAGCGCGCGGAAGAACGACGTGTAGTCGACGCGGGTCGCGGTGAGCAGCCGCGAGAGTTCCTCCAGTAGCGGCTCGGCCGCCTCCGACCCGGCGTCGTCGCCCGACCCGGCCGCCTCGCCCGAACCGCCCGGTCGGCCCAGCGCAGCGGGAAGTCCCAGCTTGGTGCGCATCCCCGCGGTCCAGGCCTCCTGGTAGCGGGCGGGGAACGTCCCCAGTGAGGCTGTCAGCGCCTCGACGGCCGCGTTCTCGTCGTCGTCGACCAACGGGATCAGGGTCTCGGCGAACCTCGCCAGGTTCCACTGCAGGATGGGCGGCTGGTTGCCGTAGGCGTAACGGCCCTGGGTGTCGATCGAGCTGAACACCGTGGCGGGGTCGAACTGCTCCATGAACGCACACGGGCCGTAGTCGATGGTCTCGCCGGAGATCGTGGTGTTGTCCGTGTTCATGACCCCGTGGATGAACCCCAGCAGCATCCACTGCGCCACCAGGGAGGCCTGGGCGTCGAGGACGGCGGCGAACAGCGCGAGGTACGGGTTCTCCGCGTCGGCCGCCTGCGGGTAGTGGCGCGCGATGGCGTGGTCGGCGAGTCTGCGCACCAGCTCGACGTCGCCGGTGGAGCGGGCGAACTGGAAGGTGCCCACCCGCAGGTGGCTGGCCGCCACACGGGCGAGCACGGCGCCCGGCAACGGTTGCTCGCGGTACACGGCCGCCCCGGTTCCGACCACCGCCAGCGCCCGCGTGGTGGGCACACCCAGAGCGTGCATGGCCTCGCTGATGAGGTACTCCCGGAGCATCGGCCCGACCGCTGCCAGACCGTCGCCACCACGGGCGAACGGCGTGCGGCCGGAGCCCTTGAGGTGCAGGTCGCGACCGTCCGGTAGCTCGCCCATCAACAGGGCCCGTCCGTCGCCCAGTCGCGGGGAGTAGCCACCGAACTGGTGTCCCGCGTACGCCTGCGCGACCGGGGTGGCGCCGGAGGGGACGTGGGTTCCGGTCAGCAGGCCCAGGCCCTCGTCTCCCCGGAGGTAGGCCGGGTCGATGCCCAGCTCGGCGGCCAGCGGCTCGTTGAGGGCGAGCAGGCGCGGCGTCGGCGCCTCGGCCGCCTTCCATTGCACCCCGAGATCGGGGAAGTCGCGGGCGAAGCCATCGGTGAGCCGTACGCCGGGCCGCTCCTGGGAAGTCATGCCGTCAACGGTACGTCTCCGTCGCGGGGTGCCCCGGCCGGCCGCGTAGGTTCTCCGCGTCGGCACCGAGACGCCCGAGATCCGCGCGCAATGCCGCGATGTCCGCCGACAGCCGGCTGACCTGAGCTTGCGTGGCCGCCTGGTTGGCCTCGTCCACCTCGCTGACCCGGTCCACGATCCACGAGGCGAGAGTGGCCGTGACGACACCCAGCAGGGCGATCCCCGCGAGCATCAGACCAGCCGCGATCACCCGGCCCATCGGGGTCACCGGTGCGATATCGCCGTACCCGACGGTGGTGACCGTGACCACCGACCACCACAGCGCCTCACCGTAGGTCTCGATCGATGAGCCCGGCGCCCCGCGCTCGGCGTCCAGCATCGCCAGGGACGACACGACGAGCAGGACCGACGTCGACCCCGCGGCGTATGCGATGACCTGGCCGCGCACGGCCGTCCCCGCCGAGCGGTGCATGACGCTCAGCAGCATCACCAGGCGGAGAAGGCGCAGTGGCCGGAGCATCGGCAGCGCGATCACCACCACCTCGTACCAGTGCGTGAACAGCCACCGGCCCCGTGGCTTCGCCAACACCAGGCGCACCACGAAGTCCACCGCGAAGAGAACCCAGGTCCCCACGATCACGACCTCGGTGGCAACGCCCCCCGCGCCGACCGGGTTCACCAGGACCGAGACCGCGTAGGCGATGAGGAAGGCCAGGGCTGCCCCGATCAACGGCCATTCCGTCAGTTCCGCCCACCGTTTTTCCGTCACCGTTCGATGATGACCGATCCGCGGCGCCCACGGCGGACGAAGTGACGGCACGGTTACCGATCAGCCGATCAGGTTCTCTCCGGCGAGAACAGGGCGTACATTCCAGACAATCGGGGACTCGACCCGTCGATCGGCAGATGTAGAGCGACGAGTCGACGTCCACGCCATGCGTCACCGACCGGAACCGAGGTTGCACCATGACGGCCAATGCGGTGGGCTTCGCGCTACTCATACTCGGGTTGGCGCTGCTGATCGGGAAGATCATCCGCGTCAAGGTGGGGATAGTCCAGTCACTGTTCCTGCCCAGCTCGATCGTCGCCGGGGCCCTGCTGCTCCTGTTGGGACCAGAGGTGCTGGGCCGGTTCGGGGGGCCGTGGGGAGAGAACGGCCTGTTCACCGAGCCGATGGTCGAGGTGTGGTCCTCGTTGCCGGGGCTCCTCATCAGCGTCATCTTCGCCACCATGTTCCTCGGACAGAAGCTGCCGACCGCGAAGCGGGCCGTGAAGCTGGTGGGCCCCCAGCTCTCGCTCGGCGTGTCCCTCGCCTCCGGGCAGTACGTCGTGGGTCTGCTCCTCGCGGCCCTCATCCTGGTGCCGACCCTGGCGGCCGCGCCGATGACCGGCGCGCTCATCGAGATCGGGTTCGAGGGCGGCCACGGCACCGCCGCCGGCATGCGCCCGGTCTTCGACGAGCTGGGCTTCGGCGAGGGCGCCGACCTCGCCGTCGGATTGGCCACCGTGGGCATCGTGGGCGGGATCGTGATCGGCATCGCGTTGATCAACTGGGCCGTGCGCACCGGGAAGACGGAGATCATCACCGGGAGCGCCAAGATGTCCATCGAGGAGCAGAAGGGCCTCTTCCGCGAGGACGAGTACTACTCCGCCGGCAAGATGACCTCCCGCCCGTCCTCCGTCGAGCCGCTCTCGCTGCACATCGCGATCGTCACGGTGGCGATCCTCGTGGGGCTCGCGATCCTGGAGGGTCTGCGCTGGATCGAGCAGGCGACCTACGCGTCGGTCATGCTCGACGAGAACACCCCGTTGGAGATCTTCGCCTACGTCCCCCTCTTCCCCATCGCCCTCCTCGGCGGCGTGATCGTGCAGTACGTCGCCACCAAGGCCGGGTTCGCCCACGTGATCGACGCCCAGATCATGCTGCGGATCCAGGGCTGGGCGCTCGACTTCCTCATCGTCGCCGCCATCGCCACACTGTCCCTGCAGGCCATCGGCGAGAACATCGGCGTCTTCGTCATCCTCGCGGTCGCGGGAATCGTGTTCAACGTCGCCGTCTTCCTCCTGCTGGCCCCGCGGATCATCGGTCGCTACTGGTTCGAGCGCGGCATCGGGGACTTCGGACAGTCCATGGGCGTCACCGCGACGGGCCTCATCCTGATGCGCGTGGTCGACCCGCAGGCCGAGAGCCCCGCCTTCGAGGCGTTCGGATACAAGCAGCTGGTCTTCGAGCCGTTCTTCGGCGGTGGACTCATCACGGCCATGGCCGTGCCGATCATCTTCCTCACCGGAGTGTGGCCGCTGTTCTTCGTGATGCTGGCGGTCTTTCTCGTGGCCGTGCTTTCCGGATTGTTCTACTTCCGGCCCAGGGAGATGAGGGACCGGGCGGAGTGGGAGAAGGAGAAGTCCGGCGCCGAGGAACCCGCGCGCGAATAGGCCCTCGACTCGTCAGCCCCGTGGCCGCAACCCGGCCATCGCCCTCACGTCGGACACTAGGATTAAGGAAACCCCACTTCCGGACCGACCCCAGGAGGACCCATGCGGAAGAAGTCGTGGAGCGAGCTGTCCGATGGTCAGAAGGCCACGATCCTGACACTGATGTCCGTGCAGGTGTCGCTGGCGGTCACGGCGTGGACCGATCTGGCGTTCCGGCCCGCCGAACAGGTGCGTGGAAGCAAGGCCAGGTGGGCTGCCATCATCGCGGTCAACTTCATCGGACCCGCCCTCTACTTCGTGCGGGGGCGGCGGAGATGACCACCCGGGGACGGGCGGGGCTCGCCGCCGGTGTCCTCCTCGTCGTCGTCCTGACCCTCGGCGCGTGCGCCGCGGGACCCAACGTCGACGTCTCCCCGGAGGGCCTCGGTTTCTGGTGGGGGCTCTGGCACGGGCTCATCCTCCCGGTGACCTTCATCATCTCCCTGTTCACCGACACCGTGACCATCTACGAGGTGGGCAACAACGGCAACTGGTACAACTTCGGATTCGTCCTAGGAATCGCGTTGTTCTCCGGCCCCGCGATGGCGGGCTCCCGCCGCCGTTGACACCCGGCACCTCCGGGGGAACCATCGCGCCCGCGCGACCGGATCCGGCCCGGCACCCGAACCGCGGTCGACGGTGCGGCCGCGGTCGCGCATGATCTCGTCCAGTCGCCCTTCGTCCAGGCCGGACCATTCGACGTAGTCGTCCCACTCGCGCCCGGTCATGACACGGAGAGACCGGAGAGCAGGACGAGCCGCGTCCCCACCGGGTCCACCACCCGGGGCGGTCTGGCTCCGTTCTCGTCGACGATCACGCTCGGCGGGGTACCGATCACTTTCTCTCCTAGGGTCGCGGCGACTGCGATCTCGTGAACGCTAGTTCACCTAGGCCGCGATACGGCCGCCGCGCACGCCAATTCACCTGGGTGAAATGGCACGTGAATCGCCAGCTCGAAGCCGATTGCAAAGGCTTCTCCACGCCCCGACCCCGCCCGGAATCGGAGTTGAACGAGCAACCTGCTTCTCGCGGATGGCCGCGGTCGGGCGCTCAGAGCAGACCGAGCCTCCGGGCCTCCTCGACCGCTGCGCCCCGGGACCGGGCGCCGAGCTTGCGGTACACGGACCGGAGTTGCGACTTGACCGTGTTCACGCTGACGAAGTGCCGGTCGGCGATCGCGGAGATGGACTCACCGGTCTCGAGACTTCGGAGGATCGCGTGCTCGCGCTCGGTGACCTCGGTCGCCGTATGCGGCGACGAGGGGGCGTCGGAGCCGGTCCGGTGGGCGGACACCGGGAGTTCAGGGCCCAACCTCGCCAACTTCGCGATCGTCTCGCGGGGCAGCGTGGTGAACGGGCGGACCAGTCCGGTGAGCGCGGACGTGGTGACGGCGCGCTCCAGGTACCGCACCGCCTCCTCCCGCGCGGAGAGTCCGAGCGACGCGGTGGCGCCGACCAGGGACAGCTCGACGGAGTCCCGCTGGGTCACGCGGAGATCCCCGTGATGGCGCCTGACGATCTCCAACGCCCCCTCGTGATCGCCCTCGTACACCCTGATGCGGGCCCGGGCCGGCGCGGTGAGCGGATGGGACGAGGCACCGACCAGCTCGGTGGCCGCGTCCGACCCACCCAGCGCCAGGTGGAGGTCCGCACGGACCGCGTCGAGCAGTGGCCCCACCACCGCGCCATGTCCACACAACCCCGGGAACCGCGCCATATGGTGTTCGACGTACCTGAGCCCGTCGGCGGCGGTGCCGGTGCTCAGGGCGATCTGGCCGTACACGTAGAGCGCGAGGCCCCACAGCTCCTCGCGGTCCGCCGGGGCTCCCAGGTCGGTGATCAGACCGATGGCAGACTCGGTGTCCAGGCGGTCGAGTCGGGACAGCGCCGCCCCGATCATCCCGGCGGGCCGGACCACGAGCTCCGAGTCGCGCGGCAGTTGCGGGTGCTGCCGTTCTGCATCCCACCAGGTACCGGCGTCCGCCGGGTGCCCCAGGAGGGCGTGCGTCAAGGTGAGCTTGCCGGCCGCGTCCCGCTCGATGAAGGTGCCGGTTCCGAGCCGGTGGGCCCGGCGGAACATCCGTGTGGCGTCGTCGAACCGACCGACCAGGAGCAGGGTCAGGCCCAGGTGGAGGAAGACGAACGCGGGGCCGTCCCGTTCCGTCCGGGTCGACGTTTCGACATCGGGGACCGGTATCCGGCTGAGTCGGCTGTGCTCCGATGCGGCCGCCTCGAAGCGGCCGTCCATGCGCAGCGAGAGCATCCGCATCAACCGCGCGGCATCGTCCGACTCGTCCAACTGGTCGGAGGACGTCGCGATGTCGGGTGCCGGCGCCGGACTGTCCTTCGGTGCGGAGAACTGACCGTGCATCCTCCGCAACGTGCCGAACAGTGGTTCGCTCTCCAGGACGTCGGCGGGTATGCGCCTGAGATCCCCGTCCATCTGCAGGAAGTTCGTCGTGTAGAGGGTCTTCCAGTGCTCGCGCAGGATCTCGCGTACGCGGTCCCAGTGCTCGGCGTCGATCGCGAGGACGAACGCGGCGTGCGGGTCGCCGTGCCGGAGCCAGTGGTTCGCCAGCGCGAGCCGGGTCTCGCGGAGATCCTCCGGGATCTCGGTCGCCGCCAGGCGGAGGATCGATGCCCTGACCGGATCCGGGTAGGCCCAGGTGGGCTCGGATTCCTCGGTATCCCGGACGACGAGGCCGAGCTGTTCCACCGCGGCGAGCCGGTCGGCCATCGCG
>NZ_JAALEC010000171.1:0-4172 GCF_014145205.1 Dietzia sp. DQ11-44 | reverse complement strand
CGGGGGGGCTGGACGGCGGTGCCGCGCCCATCCCCGGGCCGGGGGCGGGGGTGAAGGGCGCGGCGAGACGGTCGTCGAATCTCGCGCACCCGGCCGTCGCGACGGCCAGGACCACCAGCAGCGAGAGCGATCTCATGGCGACAATCCTACGGTGCGCCGTGTCCTGGGTGCGGGTGCCGGGGAAGCGGCCTATGGTCGCATGGTGACTTCCTCAAAGCCCGGAGACGACGCCCGAACCGAGATCATCCACGATGTCGACTACCCGCTCGACGTCCCCAGCGCGACGGGGGCCGGTTCCGGCACGGGGACCGCGGACTCGGCGACCACGGCTTTCCCCGCGGCGGGTCGGACGGACTACTCGCAGTTCTCGGAGTCCGGGGGATACGACACGTCGGCGCCGTTGCCGTTCGGCGACCAGCCCACGACGATCGACCCCGCCCCCCGCGACGAGATCTCCCGGCGCGGCACGACCGATTTCGGGTTGTTCCTCCTCCGACTCGCCGTGGGCGTCCTCCTGTCCATGCGTGGTCTGCAGAAGCTCTTCGGCCTGTTCGGCGGCCCGGGACTCGACGGATTCACGCAGACCCTCACCGAGTCGGGTTTCGAGCAGGCGCGACTCCTCGCGATCGCCGGCGGGGTCGTCGAGCTGGTCGCGGGGATCCTGCTCGTCGTGGGCCTGGCGACGCCGGTCGCGGCGGCCGGGTTGCTCGGGCTGGTCGGGTTGGGCCTCGCGGTCCGGCTGACCGGTGACGACCCCGTGCCGCTCCTCGGCGAGACGACCCGTGGGCTCGAGACGTCGATCCTGTACGTCGCCGCCCTGCTCGCACTCCTCTTCGCGGGAGCCGGACGCTGGTCTGTCGACCGCAAGTGGCGGTGGTCGCACCGCCCCCGGTTCAGCGGAGTGATCTGGCTGCTGCTGGCCGTGATCGCGGCAGGGGTGATCTGGTACCTGCTCAACGGCAGCAACCCGTTGATGTCCACGACCGACAGCCCGGCGGTCACCGCGGGCTGACCGCGGCGGCGGGCCGTGGAGGTCAGCCCGGCAGGATCCGCACGGCACCCTTGTCCGCGGACGACGCCATCGAGGCGTACGCCCGCAGCGCGGTGGAGACCTTCCGCTCGCGGTGGACCGGACGCCACGGGAGGGGTCCCTTCTCGGCCCGGCGACGGTCCAGCTCGTCGTCGTCGACCTCCACCGAGATGGATCGTGTGGCCACGTCGATCGTCACGACGTCTCCGTCCCGGATCAGTCCGATCGGGCCGCCGGCGGCGGCCTCGGGGGCGATGTGCCCGATGGACAGTCCCGACGAGCCGCCTGAGAAGCGGCCGTCCGTGATCAGGGCGCACCTGGTGCCCAGGCCGGCGCCCTTGATGAACGCGGTGGGGTGGAGCATCTCCTGCATGCCCGGGCCGCCGGCCGGGCCCTCGTAGAGCACCACGAGCACCTCGCCGGGCTGCAGGGTCTTGTCCAGGATCACCGACACCGCCTGCTCCTGCGACTCCACGACCCGCGCCGGGCCGCTGAAGTGGAAGTTCGCCTCGGACACGCCGGCGGTCTTGAAGACCGATCCGTCCGGCGCGATGTTGCCGCGGAGCACGGCCAGCCCGCCCTCGGCGGTGGCCGGGTGCTCGACCGAGTGGATGCAGCCGTCCACGGCGTCCGTGTCCAGCGACTCCCAACGGTTGTCCGTGGAGAACGGCTCGATGGTGCGGACCCTGCCGGGTGCGGCGTGGAACAGCTCGATCGCCTGCTCGGTGGCGGTACCGCTGCGGATGTCCCAGTCCGCGATGTGCTGTTCGAGAGAGGGGGAGTGCACCGAGTGGACGTCCGTCTCCAGCAGACCGCCGCGGTACAACTCGCCGAGGATCGCCGGGATGCCACCGGCCCGGTGGACGTGCTCCATGTAGTAGTCCGAGTTGGGTGCGACCTTGGCCAGGCACGGCACCCGACGGGAGATCTGCTCGATGTCGTGGAGATCGAAGTCGACCTCACCCTCCTGCGCGGCGGCGAGGATGTGCAGCACCGTGTTGGTGGACCCGCCCATGGCCACGTCGAGCGTCATGGCGTTGGCGAAGGCCTCCTTGGTGGCGACCGACCGCGGCAGGACCGAGGCGTCGTCGTCCCGGTAGTAGCGGTGGCAGAGGTCCACGATGACCCGGCCGGCCTCGGCGAAGAGCTCGCGCCGTGCGCTGTGGGTGGCCAGAGTGGAGCCGTTGCCCGGCAGCGACAGGCCCAGGGCCTCCGTGAGGCAGTTCATCGAGTTGGCCGTGAACATGCCCGAGCAGGAACCGCAGGTGGGGCAGGCCGAGCGTTCGATCGCGTCGAGGCCCTCCTGGTCGACCGCCGAATTGGCCGAGGCGGAGATCGCGGTGACGAGGTCGGAACCGGCCTTGACCACGCCGTCGACGACCACCGAGAAGCCGGACTCCATGGGGCCGCCGGAGACGAACACGGTCGGGATGTTCAGACGCATCGCCGCGTTGAGCATCCCCGGCGTGATCTTGTCGCAGTTCGAGATGCACACCAGGGCGTCGGCCGTGTGCGCGTTGACCATGTACTCGACGGAGTCGGCGATGATCTCGCGGCTGGGAAGCGAGTACAACATCCCCGCGTGACCCATGGCGATGCCGTCGTCCACGGCGATGGTGTGGAACTCGCGCGCGACGCCACCCGCCGCGGTGATCTGCTCGGCGACGATCTCGCCGACGTTCTTCAGGTGCACGTGCCCGGGGACGAACTGCGTGTACGAGTTGGCGACCGCGATGATCGGTTTGCCGAAGTCGGCGTCCGTCATGCCGGTGGCGCGCCAGAGGGCGCGGGCCCCCGCCGCATTGCGTCCGGCGGTGCTGGTGCGGGACCTCAGGGCGGGCATGGGACCTCGATCCGGTTCGGGAGACGACGGGACGGGCGTCCCGGGTGGGCAGTCCTGCGATCAGGCCTGCGGGCGGCCCCGTGACGTGGGCGGGGACGCTCCGGGGGACGGGTACACGATACCCGCGGTGGCAGGAGTAACTTCGTCTCGGTCGGCCGTGTGGTCGACCGGCGTTCCACACGAATGAGGATCACCATGACCGACTCCGGCCACACCGGCGGCTTCCGCGAGTTCGCCTCACACTCGGCGGGCGCGGTGGTTCTGGTCTGCGGACTGTTCTTCCTGCTGTCGTTCATGTATCTGGGCGGCACCGCGGATCCCCAGGCCCACGCCCGACACATTCCCGTGGCGGTGGTGGACTCCGACCGCGGAGCCTCGTTGGACACGCCGATCGGCGTGCGGGACCTCGACGTGGGATCGCAGATCACCGCCGGCCTGCTCCAGAACAACGACTGGGAGAAGATCCGGCTGCACGTCGTGGACCCCGGGACGGCGGAGGAGGGACTGCGTGACGGATCGTACTTCGGGGCGATCAGGATCCCCGCCGACCTGAGCGAGCGGGTGGTCGGTCTGGTCGAGGCGGCGGCCACCGAAGAGGGGGATGCGGCGGAACCTCCCGCGCCCGCGCGGGTCACGGTCGAGTACTCGCCCCGCGTCTCCATCGTGTCGAGCCAGGTGATGAACACCATGGCCGAGGCGATGCAGGAGTCGTTCCGCGACCGGATGGGCCCCAGGTTGCTCGCCGACTCACAGTTGCTCGCCGAGGCGGAGGGCAGGACGATCGGCGCCGCCGCGACCCTCGCACTCCAGGACCCGGTCGGGATCGACGTGACCGCGTGGAACCCGCTGCCGGAGGGGGTGTCGAACGCCTCGCTGCCGATGTTCTACGCGCTGATCGTGATCCTTGCGGGCTTCACCGGGGCGATGATCATCTCCGCCGTGCTCGACGCCCGGCTCGGGTTCATCCCCCTGGAGATCGGACCTCTGGCGCTGCACGTGCACGTGGCCCCGTTCGGCCGGCTCCAGACGCTGGCCCGCAAGTGGGTGGTCACACTCGTGACGGCCCCGCTCGTGTCCGGGCTCTGCCTTCTCGTCGCCCACATCATCGGGGTCACCGGGTACGACCCGTGGCACATGTTCTGGTTCTCGAACCTCGTGATCGTCGCGGTGGGGGTGTGTGCACACACGATCATCGCGGCGATCGGGAACGCCGGGCTGTTGGTCAACCTGGTCGTGTTCGTGGTGCTGGGGATACCGACGTCGGGCGGAGCCACCCCGACGCAGATGCTGCCGCAGGTG
>NZ_JAALEC010000170.1:0-4710 GCF_014145205.1 Dietzia sp. DQ11-44 | reverse complement strand
TCCAGCCGACCGACGACGGCTTCGACCCGGAGATCTACCCGGTGACCGCGACGGCCGTGCGGGACATCGTCGACGAGCTGGCCGACGACACCCTCCTCGACGCCCCCGCGACCGGAGCGGTCGACGCGCTCCTGTCGGCCGGTGCGCGGTTGTCCGCCCGGGACCTGGCGGCCGTCCTCCACTCCCCCGACGGCTGGCCCGAGGTCGACCTCGAGGCGGGCGTCCGAGCGGCCCGGGCGTTCGGTTCCCCGGTCCCGGCCTGAGCGCGTCGAGGAGCAAGAAGTGCTGGTAAGGATAGGCTTTCGACGCTTGCGACTCCGCGCGCCGACTCCTAGCGTGGACACATGGACACCCCTCGCTCCACCCGCCACGACGCCGTCGAACCGCACGACGCCTCGGTCGGCGACAGACTCAACTGGCTTCGTGCCGCCGTCCTCGGGGCGAACGACGGCCTGCTCTCGACCGCCGGGCTCGTGATGGGCGTCGCTGCGGCCACCACCGACCGATCCGCCCTGATGGTCGCGGGGATCGCCGGCTTGTCCGCCGGCGCGTTCTCGATGGCCGTCGGCGAATACGTGTCGGTGAGCACCCAGCGGGATACGGAACGTGCGCTCATCTCCAAGGAGATCGGCGAACTCGACCGCGAGCCCGAGGCCGAGTTCGAAGAACTCGTCGGGCTCTACACCGCCAAGGGGCTCAGTGTGGACACCGCCCGGCTGGTCGCCACCGAACTCCACGCCGTCGATCCACTCTCCGCCCACCTCGACGCCGAACTGGGCATCGATCAGGAGGCACTGACCAACCCGATGCACGCAGCCGTCTCCTCCGCGATCGCCTTCACCCTCGGGGCGATCATCCCTCTGCTCGCCATCCTCGCCCCCGCCAGCCTGAGAGTGCCCACGATCGCGGTGCTCACCATGGTCGGTCTGGCGCTCGCGGGATACGTCTCCGCGCGTCTGGGAGACGCGGATCGGGGCAAGGCCGTGCGCCGGCTACTCCTCGGTGGTCTCGCGGCCATGGCAGCGACCTACGGGATCGGCTCGATCCTGGGAACCGCCGTCGCCTGACCGGGGACGGGTTGCTCGCTACTGCACCGGTGAGCCGATCTCTGCCACCATGGTCTGGTGAGAAGACTCGGTTACGTCGCGGCCAAGCGCCTCGCACTCGAGACACTCGGGTGGACGCTCGTCGTGCTGGGTATCGCCGCTCTGTTCCTCCCCGGCCCCGGGCTGCTCACTCTCTTCGCGGGCATGGTCGTGCTCTCCCAGCAGTACGAGTGGTTCGAGAAGCGGGTCGACCCCGTCAAGCGCGTGGCCCTCGAGGGCGCGTCCCGAGGGGTGCAGACCTGGCCGAGGATCACCGCGTCGGTGCTCGGCGTGGCGTGGCTGGTCGGACTCGGGATCTACTGGGGCCAGCACCCCCCGGCACCACAGTGGTGGCCCCTCGATCCAGCCTGGTGGTTCATCGGCGGGTGGGGCACCGGCGGAAGCCTGATCGGCTCCGGCCTGATCGGCCTCGTCCTCATCGTCTACTCGATCCGTCGATTCCGGGGGAACCCGTACGACCACGAGGTGGAGACCGAGCGCGAGAGGGAACGCCACGCCGCCCGCCACCGGGAGAGAGAGGAACGGCGACGGGCGCGGCACGACGTCACATCGGGCCGGAGGCCGCACCCGGCCGCGTCTCCCACCGGGCCGGGCGTCGCGTCGGACTGATCGGGCGTCACGTCAGGCTGAACGTCTCCTCGCCACCCACCGCGACCATGCGCTCCTGTCCGGCCACGCACACGTGGACCGGGGTCGAGTCGATCACACCGTCTCTGTGATGCACCGTGACGCTGTCCTGCATCACCGTCACCGTGAGCGGGGACCGCAGGTAGGTCATGTTGAAAGAGACCCCGTCGATATCCCGGGGCAGGTTGGGGTGGATCTGCAGCATCCCGTTCTCCACCCGCATCCCCGCGTAGAACCGCTGGATCAGGTCGACCGTCCCGGACATGACACCCATGTGGATACCCTCGCGGGTCGTTCCTCCCTGGATGTCGTTGACGTCGCTGCCCAGCGCCACCTTGAAACGATCCCAGGAACTGTCCGGGTCGAAGCGGGCGAGGACCCCGGCATGCGTGATGTAGGACAGGGTCGACCCGTGTGACGTGCGCTGGTCGTAGTAGTCGATGGTGCGCTGTGCGGCATCGTCCGCGAACCCATAGCCGAGTCTGGTGAAGACCCGCCGCAGTTCGTCGTCGCTGAACAGGAAGAACAGCATCACGGCGTCGGCCTGTTTGGCCAGTTTGTACCGGTCCGGGGTGTCGCCCTCGGCCTTGAGGATCCGGTCGAGCCGCTGGATGTTGCCGTATTTGGCACGGTAGGAGTTCCAGTCCAGCTCGTCGAGGTCCTCGTACCCCTCGAACTGGCTGATGATCCCGTCGTGGAACGGCACGAACATCTTGCGGCTCATGTCCTTCCACCGCTCGATCTCGTCGTCACGCAGTTCGAGCCGGGCGCGGACGGCGCCGGCCTGGGGCGCCGGCAGCAGGTCGAGCAGGTGGGCGGCGATGTCGCAGATCCACGCCACGAAGACGTTGGTGTAGGCGTTGTTGCGCAGCCCGCCCTCGGACGCGCCCGGGTACTTCTCGTGGTACTCGTCGGGCCCCATCACGCCGTGGATCTCGTAGCGCTGCCGCTCCGGTGAGTAGTGCGCGATGGACGACCAGAACCGCGCGATGCCGAGCATCATCTCCGCACCCCGGAACTCGAGGAACATCGTGTCCTCGGTGAGGGTGATGTACTGCCAGACGTTGTAGAAGATCGCCGCGCTGACGTGGCGCTGGTTGTGCGACAGGTCGATGTCCCACCGCCCCGACATCGGGTTGAGGTGGAGTTCCTGGGTCTGCTCCGTGCCGAGCGATCCGCTCTGCCACGGGAACATGAACCCCTCGTACCCGGCCGTCGCCGCCGCCACCCGCGCCTCGGACTGTCTCCGGTAGCGGTACATGAGCAGGCTGCGGGTGACGGCCGGGAGCCGGAAGGTCAGGAACGGGAAGACGAACAACTCGTCCCAGAACACGTGGCCCCGGTAGGCCTCGCCGTTGATCCCGCGGGCGGGCACGCCGGCGTCGAGGTCGGCGGTGTTGTGCGAGCACGTCTGCAGGATGTGACTGATGTGCACCCGCAGCAGGTGCTGGGCCTCGTCGTCGCCGAACACGTGGAGGTCGCACGCCTGCCACAACCGCTCCCAGGACTCGCGGTGGTGCGCGTACGCCGCACCGAACGGGCGCGACCGGGCGGCCGACCGGGAGGCGCGCAGGAGCGTGTCCCCCGTGGCCGGGTCACGCGAGGTGAACAGCGCCACCGACTTCTCGATCGTGGTGGGGACGTCGCGCTCCAGCTCCACGTGGAGGGTCTGCTGGATGTAGTCCGCCATCCGGAAGTCGGAGCGGGGCACGTCTCGTTTCCGACCGCCGGTCGAGACGAGGGTCCGTGCCGCGACACCGATGTTCACCTCGGACTGCCGGGTGCGCACCTTCAGCGCCATCACCTCGGGGTGCGGGAACACCGTGCTGCCCGGCCGGAGGTGGTCGCTCTCGAGTTGCCGGTATCGCGGTACGCCGTCGTTGGTGACGCGTCCGTCGAGCGCGCTCACGACCTCAGCCTGGCCGGACCAGTTCAGCGGCGTGATCGTCCACTCCATGTAGGCGTGGTGCATGCTGGCCATCGACGCGAAGCGCCGGCTCACCAACTCGGTCTCCCGCCCCTCCCGGTCGCGGAAGCGGATCTGGCGGGTCATCAGCGCCGAGCGCAGATCCACTCGGTGGCTGTACTCGAGGATCTCCACTTCTGCGAGCCGGAGCACCTCCGCCCCGCCGATCCTGAGCTTGAGCGGCAACCAGTTGGGCAGGTTGACCAGGTCCTCGTTGTGCACCGGGACGCCGCCGAGCATGGTGGTCGCGCGGTTGTACAGGCCGTGGACGTACGTCCCGGGGTAGTGGACCCCGTCGGCGTCCTCCCATTCGGCCGCGCCCCGCGTGCAGAGGTAGCCGTTGCCCGTCGACGTGAGGGTCTCGCGCAGCCCCTCCTCGCCGGGATCGAACCCGGAGTAGGACAGCGTGAAGGCGTCGGACCGCCCAGCGGTGGTGTCGTTCGAGGGCCCGGTCTGCAGAGTGGTCACGCGGTCGACCCTATCGACTGACCTGCGGTTCCGACGGGATCCCACGTGCTTGTTTCCGGGATCGTCATCTGGCCGAGACTCGTCGGCCACCGACGTATTGTATGATCTACGTCACAGTCGGGACGGCCCGGGCCGCGCCTCGGGGCCCGCCGTCGACCGTCGCGCCGGAACAGGGGTTCACCATGACCGTTCAGTTCATCGAGATCACGGAGGACGTGGCCGACAGGCTCCACGTCCTCACCACACCGACGGCCTGCCAGGTCGGCGATGCGCGCATGATCATCGTCGATCTGCTCGGCTCCGGTCCGTCATGGCCACTGTCCGTCCTCGTCGACCACGTGTGCACCGCGTACGAGGCTCCCGACGGGGAACGTCTCATGGTCGACCTCCGGGAGGGCATGGCCGAGGACGAGCTCCGCGACGAGCCGGCACTCCGGCACGTGACGTGGGTGCGCGCCACGCGCCTCGCGCTCAAGGAACTCACCGACTCCGGAGAAGTGGTCTGGAGCCTGCCCTCGGACGATCCGGACGAGGTCGACCACC
>NZ_JAALEC010000169.1:0-28106 GCF_014145205.1 Dietzia sp. DQ11-44 | reverse complement strand
GTCGAGGAGCGGCAGGTTCAGGGAGGTGAAGCCGTCGTCGGCGCTGTAGTCGGCGCGCGTCCACGTGCCGCAGTCGTATCCGTAGATGAATCCGATCCACATGCCGTGGGTATCGATGCGCTCGAGGTAGTCACCGATCGCCTCCGCCCACCACGGGGGGCAGCCGGCCAGGAGGTCGGTCTCGGGCTCCCCGAAGTACTCCGCGGCGGATCGAAAGTACGTCTCGGAGTACTCGTGGTCGTGGCCGAGAAGCACTGCCCGCCCGTCACCGATAAAGCGGATGTCGGCCCAGTTGCCACCGCCGTCGTCGTAGTGCCAGGTCGAGCCGTCCGAGTAGGCGGACTCCGCCCAGCGCGGCCCGTACGCGGCGAGCACCGCGGCCAGTGCGGACCACCGTGGGGCCATCGTGTCGGGGCGGGGAAGATCGATTTCTCTCACGAGACGATTCTGGACGACGGAAGACCATTGTGGAGCCGTCATATCGGAAACCGGCGTCGACCTCGAACGGCGCAGTCCGGACCTATCGCGCCCCTCGTTCACCGGTGTTGTGTGCGCCACACCGCTGCTACCATCGGCCGGGCAGGCGCCAACGGCGCCACCTCACCACACGCACCCGCCCGGAAGGACGTCCACCATGGGTTCAGATGCACTCGGCTCGCTCGGCTCCCTCGCTATCGGATCGCTCGCGGCCCCCATTCTGGGATCGCTCGGCCTCGGCTCGCTGCTCCAGGGGGCCAGCAGTGGCAACGGCAGCGGCGCCGACTCGCTGACCGGAATGCTGCCCACCGACCTCCTCGGCGGCATCTCCTGACAAGTCGGTCTCTCCTGACCAGCTGAAAGGCCGGGCAGACCTCGGACCCAAGACCCCGGACCGCACCCGCGGCCCGGGGTCTTTCTGCGTTCCCACCGCGGTCCGGCCCACTGCGACTCAGATCACCCCGGCCACGCTCCCGACGCCTCGCACGAGGAGCGCGAGGGCGCCGGCCGTCACCACCACCACGGCGACCCTGCGTCCCGCCGTCGCGGTGACCCGCTTCGCCACGAGTCCGCCGAGGAGGAGGCCGACCGGCACCATCGCCACGACCAGCCCGATCACCGGCAGCGGCGGCAGTCCGGAGATCGGCGCTGCGCCCAGGCCGACCTTGGTGATGACCGAGGTCAAACCCATGGTGAAGAAGATCGGTTGCAGGGTCGCGGCAAAGGACCTCTGGCCCCAGTTGGTGGCCTGCGCGTAGACCAGCATCGCGGGCGCGGCCACGCCCACGGCGGTGTTGAGGAACCCTCCGGCCGTCCCGGCCACCGCGGCCGGCACTGCGCCGCTGACGGGCGGGATGCGCACGAGGGCCGTCATGAGCAGCGTGCCTATCAGGGCGGCCCCGATGATCACCTCGAGCCAGCTGCGGTCGGCGGCGCCCACCAGGAGCGCGCCGGGCACGGACCCTACGACGATCAGGGGCGCGAGGTGGCGGTACCGGCGCCAGTCGATGTTGCGGCGGAGCGTGATCCCGATGAGCACGGCGGAGACGGTGGTGGTGAGGTTGGTCAGCAGCACTCCGGCGACGGGCCCCAGGAGCAGGGTGAGGGTGGGTGCCACCACCAGCCCGACCCCCATCCCGCTGACCCGCTGCAGGACCGTACCCAGGATGACGGACGCCGCCGCGACAATCAGGAGGAGGGGACCGAGGTCGGCGGGCATGGGGAACAGCATTCCAGGTGCGCCTGGACGCGTGCCGTCGGTCACCCGGGAGTGGAGGCCCGGGGGAGGTCAGTCTCCGGGGACGGCCTCCAGGGCGCCGAGGCTGCCCAGGTTCAGAGAGGTCGAGCTCACGAGTGGGGGTCGGGTCGAGTCCTGGGAGTACTTCCAGCCGGCTCGCAGGGTGAGGTCCGAGGTGAGGGGCGCCTGGGGATCGAAGGGTCGCTTCGGGTAGAGCTGCGTGAACCACCCGGTGAAGACGTGCGACGGGCGAACCGGATCGGCCGGCATGGTCAGGGGGGCACCCGGCCAGACGATCTCGGGTTCGACAATCGACCCGCTGACACCGGTGTCAAAGGTCAGCGTGTAGGCGGGCATCGCGGTGTAGCCGTGCCACTCGGGGGTGGTGAAGCCCTGTTGAGGCGTCTGCCCCTGATATCGGGCGTGGAACGCCACGGTGAGTCCCGCGGCGGTCCCCAAAGAGGGGTATTGCTGGTCGGCTCCGGTGATCGTGGCCGGTGCCGGTCCGGTGAACCGGACCTGCGTCAGTTCGGGATTGAAGCCGAACGCACCTTCACCGATGGAAGTGAGGCTGTCGGGCAGCAGGACTGACGTCAACCGGTTCGCTTCGAAAGCCCAGTTGCCGATGGTGCCGAGAGACTCGGGTAAGGCGACCGATGTCAGGCGATTCGCACTGAACGCGTTAGCGCCGATGGCCGTAAGACCATCGTGAAGTGTTATCGATTCCAAATGGTTGATATGGAATGCACCGGCTCCCACGGAGGTGAGGCTCTCGGGGAGGGCGACCGACTTGAGCCGGTTCTCGGCGAACGCGTGGTAGCCGATGGTGGTGAGACTGTAAGACATGGTCAACGACGTCAAGTGGTTCTGGGCGAACGCGTGCCCGCCGACGGTGGTGAGAGTGTCCGGCAGGGTGAGCGATCCCAATTGGTTGCCGTAGAACGCCGCGTACCCGATCGAGGCGAGGGTGCTGGGCAGAGTCACAGAGGTGAGGTGCCGGTTGTCGCACGCATAGTCGCCGATAGCTGTGACGGCGTAGTCGACGCCCTCGATGGTGACGGTGTCCGGCACGCTGACCGTGGGGCCGGCGGTCCCGCAGGACGTGACGGTAGCTCCGGCAGTGGGGTTGCCCGGGGTCGCGACGTACGTCAAACCGTCGATGGTGGCGGGCGCTGCGGCAGCGCGCGCTGGTGAGAGCTGAGTGAGTGCGGTTGCACTCAGCAGCACTGCAGAGAGGAGCGCGAGGCCGCGGCGGGTTGCTCTGGCAGCGGTGGGCGGTGAGGGGTGCATGGGGGTCTCCCTGGGTGAGCATCACACCGAGGAGGGGCCGGAGTGCCCGTGAGGGATCAGCGGTGTTGCCTGATCTTAACGCCGTTCATAAGAAATGTAAGGCTTTGCGCATCAATTGGTGGGCCGCCCCGCACTCCAGGCACGACGGCGTGTTGCCCTGGCGCACTCAGTCGGGCTGCTCCCCGACCGGCGGCGCCTCGCCCGGTGGTGGCGCATACTTTCTCCATGCGATCCATCTGGAAGGGCGAGGTCTCCTTTGGTCTGGTGAACGTGCCGGTCAAGGTGTATTCGGCAACCGAGGACCACGATCTGCACGCGCGGCAGGTCGACAAAAAGGACGGCGTGCGGATCCGCTACAAGAAGGTGCGGGACGACAACGGCGAGGAGGTCGAGTTCTCGGACATCGCCAAGGCGTACGAGTCCGAGGACGGCGAGATGGTGATCCTCACCAAGGAGGAGCTGGCGAGCCTGCCGGTGGAGCAGTCTCACGAGATCGAGGTGACGGAGTTCGTCCCGGCCGACCAGGTGGATCCGGTGGCCTTTGACAACGCCTACTTCCTGGAGCCGGCGTCGCGCTCCAACCGGGCGTACGTGTTGATGCGCGAGGCGCTGGAGTCCACGGACCGGCTGGCGATCTGCACGTTCACGCTGCGTAACCGCACTCGGTTGTGTGCGATGCGGGTGTACAAGGACATCCTGATGCTGCAGACGTTGCTGTGGCCGGATGAGATCCGCCCGGCGATCCTGGAGGGCCTGGACAAGGAGGCCAAGGTCCGGCCGCAGGAGGTCAAGATGGCGGCCTCGCTGATCGAGACCATGGCCGCGGACTTCGAGCCCGAGAAGTACGAGGACGACTACCAGCTCCAGCTCAAGGAGCTCATCGAGGCCAAGGCCGCCGGGGGAGAGGCGTTCACGGTCGAGGAGCGTGAAGAGGCCAGCGACGACGACGGCGACGACGAGGTGGCCGACCTGCTTGCCGCCCTGCGTGCGAGTGTGAAGGACCGCGGCGGCGAAGCGGACGACGAGTCCGACGACGACGAGGACTCCGGCTCAAAGAAGAAGCCCGCAAAGAAGAGCGCTGCCAAGAAGGCACCCGCGAAGAAGGCTGTGGCTAAGAAGTCGCAGGCCAAGAAGAGCACCGCCAAGAAGACGGCAACCAAGAAGTCGCCTGCCAAGAAATCCGCCTGACGCCCCCGGGGGCCCCGCCGGATAGCTGACGGTTGTGAAGTAGGCGGGGGGTTCCTATAGTGGGGTCAGTCGGTGGCGAAACTGACACCCCCTCAAGTTGTCGCCGACTCCGCCTCGATGCGCGGTTTACGCTGACCACCCCCGGTCGCGGACGTGCGTCGTGCGACAGAGTCGCCGGCGGCCGTTGGACCCCCCTCCACGGCCGCTGGCGATTCGCCTTTTATCAGGGCGCTCTCATGGCTCTACCACGATCAGCAGGCGGGCCTGAGAAGTGCTTTCACATACCCCCCGGTCTCGTGCAAGAGGGCGTCTTTCCGCGACTTCGAGAGCGGTCGGGGCGTGTCGGTCACATGCACGGCACCGTCAAAGCACTGCTCAAAGTAGATCCTGACTCGCGACACGTGACCCCAGTAGGTCACCACGAGGAGTGAGTCCCACCCCCGTTCGCGGGCGATTCGAGTGGCCGCGGTGGTCTCGCCCTCGGTGGTGTCAACGTCGGGCGCGAAGCACTCGATCTCGATGCTGCGGCCGTCTCTCGCGAGGACCGGAGTGGAGGCGCAGTAGGCGTCGAGGACGTCTGCGTAGGCCCCGGTCGAACCGGATGGCCGGGAGACGAGGATGCGGTCCGCCACGCCCTCCTCGGCGAGGTGACGGGCGTAGACGTACCTGTCGTCGTTAGCCCCCGCTACCACCACGATTGCGTCCGCGCGTTCGGGCGAATCGGAGCGCGGGTGAAGGACTGCGCTGCCGGCTGACAGGCCCGCAACCGCTGCTACCAGCACAAAGAGTGTCGTGGCAACAATCGTTGCTCTGCGGCGGCGGGATCGGCGTCTCACAGGAACGAGACTACGGAGTTGGCCTGGAAGTCGCCCTAGGGCCGATGGGTCTCCCGAGGGGCGAACCCTTGATGAGGCAATGTTTATCGCGTGAACGAAGGATGCTGAGGACCGCTCAGCAAAGTAGTGTCAGCGGTTGACCCGAGTCTCGTCAGGTGAACTGGGTCACGTCTGTGACTGCCTCGAGGAAAGGACCCTGGAGTGGATCTGCGGGACCTGTTGTCCGTACTTCGTGCCCGCTGGATCGTCATCGTGGCTGCGACGCTCGTCGGAGGGTTATTGGCGCTGGGAATCAGCCTGCTCACCACCCCCAGTTACCAGTCAAGGGTCCAGTTCTATGTCACCGTGTCGGCTGGCGACACGGCCGCAGCGGCGTATCAGGGTTCTTTGGGTGCGCAGCAGCGGGTGAGGTCCTACGCGGAGTTGGTCAAGAGCTCGGATATTGCGCAGAAGGTTGTTGACACTTCTGGAGTCGACCTGACTGCCGGTGAAATAGCGAGTGCTGCCAACGCTACCGCGGATGCCAACACGGTCCTCCTGTCCGTCTCCGTGACCGATACGGTGCCAGACCGCGCTCTCCGGATCGCGGAGGGCTACGGCGAGGTCCTCCCGGAAGCTATAAACCAGCTCGAGATCCCGGATGGTGGAGGCCCAGCCCTAGCCAAGCTAACAGTAGTCAGCCCACCTGCCCTTCCGATCGAACCAGTTGCTCCGATGACCGAGCAGAATACGGCGATCGGGCTCCTCCTAGGCGTGCTGGCTGGAATCGGAATCGCACTACTAATCAACACTTTCGATCGTCGGGTGAAGTCGAAGGAGCAGTTGGAAGAAATCGCGGGCAAGCCCGTTGTGGGGTCGATTCCGTTCCGAAAAAACGAGGACAAGGAGAAGGGGGCCGAGCACCTCGTGCCCTTCCGGGAGGGACATTCGCCGGCGGCTGAGAGCTTCCGTCGACTGCGAACCAACTTGCAGTTTCTTAATGTAGACAACCCTCCCCGCGTTCTTGTGCTCACATCTTCGGTGGCAACGGAGGGTAAATCCGAGACCGCCATCAACCTTTCGCTCGCCCTCGCAGAGGCGGGAAATCGGGTTCTGCTGATCGAAGCGGACCTCCGTCGACCGCTAGTGGTGACCTATATGTCGATGCCGGACAAGGTGGGTCTAACAAATGTCCTCTCCGGACAGGCCGAGTTTGAGGACGTAGTGCAAGAGACGCGGCACGAGGGCGTGGACCTCCTAGCGTGCGGTCCACTTCCGCCCAACCCGTCCGAACTCCTTGCCTCAGAAGTAGCGCGACACCTCTTCAGTGATTTGCGCGACAAATATGACTACGTCATCATCGACTCCCCACCGCTGCTGCCTGTGACTGACGGTTCACTACTCGCTCGAATCACCGATGGCGCGCTGCTCGTAGTGCGCTCACACCGCACCACCAGCGACCAGGTAGCGCAAGCCGTCGACAACTTGGGGAAGGCAGATGCGACTCTCTTAGGATTGGTGACGGTGGCCAACAAGCCCGCCAAGAAGGGCTCTACTAGCTATTACGATTCGTACTACTATTCGTCGAAGTCCTCAACGGCAGAGCGGATCTGATGCGCTCTACATTTAGAGGTTTCGTTGTCCCAGGGAGGATGAAAGGTGACCGATAGCGCTCAAGTCGCTCCCAGTAGGAGACCGCTAGCTTCATCGATTGGCGCCGGGGCCTCGCAGTGGATCTTTGTGGATGCAGTCATATGGACAGCAATGATCTTTGTGGCCCTGTGGATGCGCTACGACTTTTCGGTGGATCAACTGGGACTGTCCTTGGCGATGGGGCGGCCCTACATAGTCCTCGGTGCACTAATAGTTCTTACCTGGATTTTCGGATGGTTCACCGGGTTGTACCGTGGAAGATTCGTTCCCGGTAGCGTTCTAGAATCTAGTGTTTTAACCTTCGTCTTTGCTGCAGCTACCTTGACGGTCTTTCTCGGGCATATTGTCAGCAGAGATTATGACGGGGTCCCGCGATCAACTCCAATTGTTACCGGGTCATTCGCAGTGCTTACGGCGCTCGTTCTCAGATCACTGGTCCGCCGAAAGAGACTATTTGGAGCGGGCGTGTCAGAAGATGCCGAGCGAGCACTCGTCTTTGGTGCTGGAGACGGCGGACTCCAACTTGTTCGCCAAATCCGCCGATCCGCAGTCTCCCAGTTCAATACTGTCGGGATCCTAGATGATGACCCCGGCAAGCGTCACATGGTCATCGAAGGTGTGCGCGTATACGGCGGCCGAGAACAACTCGAACTGTTGGCGAGTAAGACGGGAGCAACCACCCTTCTTCTCGCGATTCCGAGTCTTGCTAGTGACGAGATCATCGATATTCGTGACCGTGCGGAAGCGGCGGGTTTACGCGTTCTAGTGTTACCCCCACTCGACTCGATGATGCGAAGCAGGGTCGCTGTTGACGAGTTACGGGAAATCAATGTGAACGACCTCTTGGGCCGTAAGCCTGCTCACCTTAACCAAACGCAGATTGCGGAATACCTCCGCGGGAAACGTATACTTGTAACCGGAGCTGGGGGGTCAATCGGATCAGAACTATGTCGACAGATAGTTCGGTTCAGGCCCGCAGAGCTAATGATGCTCGACCGGGATGAGTCCGGACTACATGCGGTCCAACTATCGATAAACGATCAGGCAATGCTGGATGGTGACGACACCATACTCGCCTCGGTCCGAGATCAAGAGTCGATTGTAAGCATATTCGCCCAGCGAAAGCCTCAGATAGTTTTTCATGCAGCGGCCCTTAAGCACATGCCACTACTCGAACACTATCCGCTGGAAGCACTAAAGACGAACGTAATAGGTACGCAAAACCTCTTGGTTGCGGCAGAGAAGAGCGGCGTAGAAGCCTTTGTGAATATCTCTACGGACAAGGCTGCTAACCCTTGTTCGGCACTTGGAATCAGCAAAAGAATTGCGGAACGTCTGACGGCAGCATCTGCAGTTAAGGTTCCCAACTCAAAGTTCGTCTCAGTACGGTTTGGAAACGTTTTGGGGTCGCGGGGATCAGTGCTGACGGTATTTGAAAAACAGATTAGGGATGGAGGCCCCGTTACGGTCACGGATCCAGAGGTTAACCGATACTTCATGACAATCCCAGAGGCATGTCAGCTAGTCCTCCAGGCAGCGGTTGTGGGTTCCACGGGCGACACACTAGTGCTGGATATGGGAGAGCCTATCAAGATTGCAGACGTTGCACGGACACTGATCGAGCAGTCAGCTAAAGAAATTGAAATAGTGTATACAGGCCTACGGAATAACGAAAAACTTGCCGAGGAACTATTCGATGATGCCGAGGAGCCGATTATGGGCCAGAAGCATGAGTCGCTATCCGAGGTCCGTGTTCCTCCGCTGACTACGAACTGGGTGGACGTAAGAAAGCTAAACAATCACAATGCGGCCCGAGCATGGATGGACGCGAACTTCGGCTCCGATAGGCCCTAGTGAGGCGGCGATGGAACTTAGCATAGCCTTACAATTCACGTCAACGCTTTCAGTCGAGTTGCGCACTTCATTCGTTCCACCGCTTCCGGATATTCTGCTTGGGTCTCATGAATGAGGCTGGACCAAGGTGAGACAGTTTTGAAACAACCACACCCAACTAATGTTGACTCGATCAGAGTTAGGGCACCTGCACAGACGATGCCTGCAGGTCGCGTCTCTCGGTGGATCGCCTACGGGTACTTGGTTTCCGTTCCATTCGAGATCGACCTATTAGTTGCTGGACGTTCGTTATCTTTTTGGTTGGCGTTGGCGCTAATCGGTGTGGTAATAGTTGAACTGCTTGCAGGGTCGTCTACAAGATATAGCTACTCACTTAACAGTCGGATGCTGCTATCTGTCCTTGCACTCCTGTTTTACACTTGCGCCTCGTACTTGTGGTCAGTCGATCAGACTGCAACTTTCATTTCTGCAATGGTTTTCAGTTTGACAGTAGCTACATGGGCAGCGGTCGCGGTGTCCGTTTCCGGAAGGGTTTTAGAAGCCTTTCAAGCTCTCTTGGTCGGAACCTCGGTCATGTCGGTGATGGCTATAAACGCCGAGGTGAACATTGATGGCCGAGCAGAGTTGACGGCTAACGTCAACGACGTTGCGGCGCTGATCGCAATTGTCTCCGCGTACTTGTTGAGCGAAATACTAGGTCGCAAGAAATCTCTTTTAAGACGACTTGTATTTTTGGGGCTGCTGGTCCTGCATCTTATGGCAATGCTCGCAACAGGGTCCCGCACTGGCATATTGGCAGTTGCGGCATCCGCCGTAGTGCTTCTATCTCTTCATCTGATGCGCGCGCGTTTCGCGGCGCTTGCGACAGTTCTGCTCCTCGGGGTCGTGTTGGTGAATATTGCGCCGGCACTCGGAGTTGCCATTCCCGAAAGGGTCGCCGCGATTCCGGCTGCTTTAGATTCTGGGGAACTCAGCAACCGCGAGTTTTACTGGCAACTAGCGGCCGATGAGATTCCGAGCGTGAGCGGAATAGGCTTTGGCGCGACTCCCTCTTGGATGGGTGTCCAGTCCGCGACGAGTGGTGTCATACACTCCGTCTACCTGGGTATCGCGCTTGAGTTGGGCGTCATTGGCGTGCTTTTGTGGATCAGATTCGTTTGGCTCGTTTTCCAAAGTGCCCGCATGAGCCCCCAGGCGCTCGCCCTGATTCCGGCAGCGGCTGCGATTGCCGTTATGGCCTCAACTCTGACCCTTGAGGCCCGCCGTCCTCTTTGGGTTCTTCTCGCGCTAATGGCTTCCCACGGAATACTTAAGCGAAAAGTGTGCGAAATACAATGATACTTCTTGCACCTTTGCGTGCTACAGGTGGAATCACGAGCTGGACGCGTCAAGTAATTAAACATTGGCCCCTTCCCTTAACTGTGATCGACACATCGCCAATTCTGCGAAGGCCTTCGCAGGCTCTCAACTTGGTTAGCGCGGTCCTAGCGTTAATTTCGGGCACGGTAGTCTGGGTTCGAGCAGTTGCTTGCGCCCTCCTTTCAGATGACGCGATCTGGGCTACCGTTGCGCCTTCTATTGGGTTTCGAGTGCGAGACGTCATGTTTTTCAGGATTTGTGCGAATTTAAATATCCGTACTGTGCTCCACGTACACGGCTCCTTAGTCTCGGGTCTAGTCGGGAAAGGCGCACTATCCCGCGCATGGGCTACGAAAGGAATACTCGCGGCCGGGGAGGTGGTTGTGCTAGATGGGCTGACACAGCGAGAGATTCATCAGATTACCGGGCGATTGCCGATTAAGGTCCCAAATTTCGTCGATGGCCCCACTTCATCGGTTAAGTCGAGCCCGGGTACTGGATCAGTTCTATATGTGGGCAGGGTCTCGAAAGAAAAAGGGAGCGATACCCTAGTCAGAATAGCCAGCACGTTGGGTAAACGAACTGGTTTGACTGTCGTGGGCCCCATCGACCCAGCGATCAATCGAGAGTTCAGAGCCTCTTGCGACAAGTTGAACGTCGTTCTGCTGGGTGAGGTGGAGTCCGAAGCTGTGATTGGCTACATGGAAGCGAGTGATCTCTTGGTGTTGCCGTCGCACCATGAAGGATTTCCAATGGTTGTCTTAGAAGCTATGGCATTGGGGCTGCCCGTTATCGCGTCCGATGTGGGGGCGTGTCGTGAGATGCTGGAGGAGGGATCAGAACCAGCCGCCGGCGTAGTCCTACGCAATCCCATACTCGACGGTGGCGACGATTTTGTGAGGGTCGTCGCAGATCTAGTAGCAGATCCATCTCGTCTAAAAGACTTGAATGGTGGGAAAGAGAGGGTTCTGAATCATTACACCGCGGCCCATGTCATACCACGTATGCTGTCGGTAATGAAAGGTGTTTGAATGAGGGTCGCAATGATTGCCCCATATCCCCGTCTCGCTGGACGCCCCAATGGCGGTGTCGAGGCGGCGGCAGAGAGTTTGGCCTGGGCTCTTGGTAGGTTCGGCGTAGAGGTGCGAATTTTTGATCCATTCACTGGCCATCCCGATGCCGTATGGGAACTGAATCACTCCGTTGTGCGCCTACCAGCTATGGCATCTTGGCGTTCTCTTTTACCGCGCCCTCCGTCTGACTTAAGGGAAGCGATTGAGCGGTGGAATCCGGAGGTGCTCCACGTTCATCTAGGGGCGCAGCTGACTCGAATGCAGTCCCCAAGCGTCCTTACTGTGCATGGCTTCCCACACCTTGAGTCAAGAATTCGCAATCCAGGCCTGGGTGGGAGGATCCGTGGCGTCGGTCTTAAGCTGGCTTTCGATAGTGGCGTTCGTGGGGCATCTATGGTTGTGGCCATCTCTCCCGAAGCAAAGCTAGCTGCGGATGAGTCGAGGGTCCCGACTGTCTCGATTCCCAATCCGATTGCCGAAGAGTTCTTTCGCGTGGAGCGTGACCCGGGTAAAGACTTCGTGGCGATTGGTAACATCATGCGGCGCAAGAATCAGCTACAACTCATCCAGATGTTCGGTGAATACGTATCGATGGGCGCGGAAGGTAATCTCGCGGTGGTGGGCGCTATCGATGACCGCGAGTATTACGATCAGTGTAAACGGGCGTCCAGAGCGTTCTCCTCACGTGTGCAGTTTCTTGGGCCGCTTCCCCGAAAAGAGGTTTCGAAGCTCTTGGGCGCTGCTCGGGCCAGTGTTTCGACTTCGCTCCGCGAGACTTCTTCTATTGCGATTGCAGAGTCGTTCGCTGCCAACTGCCCAGTGGTGTGTTTGGATGTTGGGACTGCAAGGAGCCAAGTGAAAGACGCCCGATTTGGAGAGGTACTGGAAAAGACGTCTACGATAAATGAGATGGCTCTTTCGTTGATTAATCTGAGGTCCATCCCGGCTAACGGGGAGCCTCTACGCGCGTCGGTCGCCGATCAGCACCCTGATGAAGTGGCTCGGCGAACAGTTCAACTCTATCGATCGCTCACAGATCTGAGCTGATTTGGCGGGCAAGAGCCGAATTGTCTATGCATCCAGAGGGAACCGTTCTGAACGAAGTCAAACCAAGCCTCTTCTTAGTAACCGACCAACTGTCCGCGGGGCAATCCGGAAGGCTAGAGCTCGTGCAAGTGCTCGTGGGGATCTAGTTTCCAGTTGGGTAGCAGTAAGGTGTAACCTCGACGCCCGAAGATAATCCCGAGAGCGTAGTGCTGAAAGAGATTCTGACCTGAGTTCTGAGGGCTCACCGATTACGAGTCGCTTCGCTACTTGATTCGATTGCTTTCGAGTGAGGGGCTGCGACCGAGCAGTCTTGCGCAAAATCTCCGATTCAGAGCGAGCTACCTTTTCGGTCGCAGATGTGAGCGACTCACCGGTGCGATTGATGAACGCCATAGGCTGCCTCTGGTGTGCAATTCGCCACCCGGCAAACGATGCCCTAATCCAAAAATCCCAATCTTCGGCGCGCTCTAGTGAGGAATCAAAATCTCCAACGTCCTCCAGTAACTTGCGCGGGAAGAGACTCATAATGGATACGAAGTTGCTTCGCAGTATTGCGGTCTGTTGCTTCCGTAGGGATCGAGGGATTGTTTGCCCGTGTCGGACAAGCCGGGGGGATATCCCTCCGGGAGTGAGAAAGTAGGCATTATTGGTCACAAGCGTGTTCGTGGGAGACTCAGCGAGTATCTGGAGGCTTCGATCGAGGTACTCGGGGAATAGGAAGTCGTCTGCATCGAGGAAGCCGATAAAGCAGCCCCGAGTCATTGTGAGTCCCCGGTTTCTCGCCGCAGCGGCGCCGGATTGGTTTTGCCTGATGATCCGGACTCGGCTGTCCCCAATGGCGCGGACCAAATTGGCGGTACCGTCGGTAGAACCATCGTCAACGACGATTGTCTCCCAGTCTTCGAAGGTTTGCCCGTAGAGTGACGAAAGCGCCATCCCTATCGTATGACGAGCGTTGTGCGCAGGTATCACGATGCTGATGCTTGGGGACTTGGTCACGCACCAATTGTAGACAGAACCCGACCGCGGCGGGCGAGGGCGGTTATAACCATCATGTAAGTAAGAGGGCACAACTTGCCTGTTCGTTCGTAGAGGGAGCCGGCCCAGATGTTCAGAACCTCAGCGTTGACAATCGTCGTTTCTCTCGCGCTAGCGTTAGTATCTCTGGTTAATGCTTCTGTAACCGCTCGTGCCCTGGGGGTAGAAGGGCGAGGTCTTCTGGCGTCTGCCCTTCTCGTCGTCGCCTTGGCTCAAGGGTTGGGGTTGCTTGGGCTGGGCCAAGCATTCGTCTTTCACGGAAGAAATGATCGGCTCCTGGGCGACGGGCGTAGGCATTTGAGCGCAGCGCTCGGACTGGTGCTTTTACTTGGTTGCCTAGTCGCTGCCGTACTCGTACCGTTCGGGCCGCTTGTGACTGTAGCTGTCATCGCTAGCATTACGGTGACTCTGGGGGGGATCGCAACGGGGTTTGATCTCCTGGTTGCGTGCGCCAGATTCGAGCCAACCTTACGCTTGTTCAATTGGCTCCGCGCTCTTGGGCCAACCCTAGCCACGCTGTCGATCGTTCTTGTCTGGGCTTTCGTGCCCTTAGACGTGACTGTAGTTTTGGCATTGCAGACGGCGTCCACGTTAATCGCCGGTTTCGTCGGGTTTTTAGCCCTGCGTCGTATGCTAGGCGGTTCGCTCCAGTCGCCCTCAACGGGGGGGCTTTCTGTTCCGGAATTCTTGCGTTCCGGGCTAGGGTATCAAGGAATCAATGCAACAGGGTTATTTCTTGCCCAAGCACATATGTTCGTCGTAATGTCGGTTGGATCCCTTGCGGGCTTCGGCCTCTATTCGGCTGCCTATGGCCTTTCGCGAATGGTTTCGCCTATACAGGCGTCTATTGGCAATGTTGTTTTCGCTCATAGCGTCGGTTCTGCTGAATCGGGGCGTGGTGAGGCTGCGATGCGCGCGTTAAGAATCACTTTCCTGCCGCTGCTGATATTGGCCGGCCTAATTGCAGCTGTCTCGCCATGGTTAGTTCAATTGTTGCTCGGTAGAGAATTTGCAGCAGCTGCTCGACCGTTTACGATACTTACGATTGAGGCCGTGGTTGCGGGGGCAGCCTTTATCCTCGGGCAGCACTTGCAAGCGGTGGGGCGTGTTCGGGCAGTGCTGGCAGTTAGCGCGCTCTCGATGATTCCGATTCTTATGGCGGCAGTCACTCTCGACGAAGGCAACGTGGTAGTCGGTATGGCGTGGCTTATGTTGCTTGCGTCTTCCTTGCGCCTAATCGCTACGCTGCTTGTCTACCGGAAGCAATTTGGTGTGGCGGTGTGGCGAGTGTTTCCTTCAGGCGCTGATTGCAGATTGGTTCTTGACTTGCTAAAGCGTGCCCGGTGATCACGTATCGTACAAAGATCGCTACTTCAAATCCTAAGGACGACCTAAAGCTCTGGGGCTATGCGGAGATAGGCCAACCGAGATCGCTTTAGTGACTGAACTGTCCAGGGGTATCTAGAAGTGCATTTTGTTCAGTCGAACACGGATGTGGGTGTGCAGCCGAGAAGCTGACGTATCACTCCCTTTGGGTTACGCTCTGATCCCCTCCCACTGGTGATGGCGGTGCGCCGTCGAGAGTATAAATTTGACAGTACGTTCTGAAGCGTTGTCAATAGCATAGTCATCAGGAGTCAGGTGGCTTACGCCGCAACGCGTGTATTCAGAGTCCATCGCCATCTGTACCGCAACGACGACATCGCCTGCGTTGAGGCCAGTCATCACGATGCCGCCGGTGTCCAAAGCCTCGGGCCGCTCGATCGAATCCCGCAATGTGATCGCAGGGAAGCCGAGAATTGATGACTCCTCGGCTATCGTGCCGGAGTCGGACATGGTGCAAGCAGCGGATATCTGGAGCTTATTGTAGTCGTGAAAGCCCAGCGGTTCGGAAAACCTGATACCTTCCGGTTCAGACCAGCCAGGCAGCAACTCCAGGCGTTTCCGGGTACGCGGATGGGTCGACACGAATACCGGCATTCGAAAGTGCGAATGAACTGCGGTGAGACAATCGAGAAGCATACGCAGACGGTCGGGGGAGTCAACATTTTCTTCGCGGTGAGCGGACACTAGAAAGTACCCGCCCTCCTCCAAGCCCTTTTCGGCGAGAATTGTTGAGGAATCAATACACTCCCGGTAAGAGCTGAGGACTTCAAGCATTGGAGAGCCGGTCTTTATAATTCGGCGCGGGTGAAGGCCCTCGGAAATGAGGTTTCGGCGCGCGTGTTCCGTGTAGACGAGGTTGAAATCCGAAATATGGTCAACCATTCGCCGGTTGGTTTCTTCCGGAACATTGAGGTC
The DNA here is from genome assembly GCF_014145205.1 of Dietzia sp. DQ11-44. NCBI lineage: Bacteria > Bacillati > Actinomycetota > Actinomycetes > Mycobacteriales > Dietziaceae > Dietzia > Dietzia sp. DQ11-44. Next base: position 12,774 of record NZ_JAALEC010000169.1, on the reverse strand, counting down.
GAAACAGCGATTTCCGGCCTCCATATGATAGGTCGGAATTCGCATCCTCCGAGCCATTAGAGCGGAAATGCAAGAATTGGTATCGCCTAGAATTAGAACGGCGTCCGGCTTCTCGTCTTGCATCACCTTTTCTGCGGCAATGAGTGTCCCACCGAGTACCGAACCTAGGCTAGACGTATCTACTCCAAGCATGTGGTCGGGCTGGCGAAGTCCAAGATCCTCGAAAAACACCTGGTTGAGAGTATAGTCATAGTTCTGCCCGGTATGTACAAGAACATGATTGATGCCTGATGTTGTATCTAGCCGGTGTATGACACGAGACAGTCGAATAAGTTCGGGCCGCGTGCCGACGATGGTCATGACCTTCACGGTTTAGTCTCCTTCGAGGGGCGGCGGACGGCTTCGGGAAAGGTGTCCGGCGCCTCAGGTCGAAACAACTCGTGGCACCAGAATTGCGTTAATAGGACGTCGTCGCCGATGTTGGTGATGTTGTGCACCCAGCCCACGGGCATGTCGATGGCGACAGGCTGATCGCCTGTGACGTCGAAGTCGAGGATGTCGTCGTGGAACATTCGGCGGAGACTAATGCGCGCTTCGCCTTGGACTACCGCGAAGCGCTCGATCTTCGTCAGGTGGTAATGCTCCCCGCGGGTCACGCCGGGAACGGTAGTACTGATCGAGGATTGTCCTTCGCTTCCTCGGCAGCGGACGGTCTCGACGAATGAACCGCGTGAATCGGAGTGCGGAACGAGATCTATGGGGTAGTAGTCGGGGAACAGTCCAGATCTGTAGGTATTGAACAAGTCGATCCTGAACTTGGAACTCAAGTTTGGTACCTCGCCGATCGGACAGTATGAGCGGTGGAATTCCTGCAATAGGTCCCAAACCTCGACGACCCGGGTTCGTGTGCCGTTTGGCCTTAGCCAGTGTTCAGTGCACTGAAGTGCATCGATCAATGACTGCGCAGCGTCCTGAGCGTGGAGTAGCTCAACCGCGCCGTCATTGATCTGGGGCAACCTTCCTGCAATTATTGCGTTCACGAAAGTTGCTACGAACGAGTTGTAATCGGGAAGACCGTGCTCGCCAAACAGGTTGGGCAAGCAGACATCGACGAAGTGACCACCGGCGATGGTGGTTGCCTCTGCGATTGCGCGATTCGCCTCGCGCTTGCCTCGACCGTACGGGGTATCGCGCTCGACCTGAATGGTTCCGGCCATCACTACGCGCAGTGGACGACCGGAGATGGATACGGCTCGTGCGAGATCGGTGCCGAGCCGTATGTTGCCCTGCTCAACGTCGTCGTCATATTCCGCACGGTTGACACCAGCGAGGTGAAGTACAGCGTCGGCATCAGTCAGTAGTTGGTCTAGTTTAGTCCAATTCTCCCGCGTTACTGGTACGACCTCATGACCTGTTAGAGCGGCGATACGCAACCGGGTGTGCCATCCAAGGAATCCGCCGGCCCCGGTAACGACGATCCTCATCCGTTCAGCTCCGCGAGGACCGATTGCATCTCGGGAAGCGAAGCGATTAAATCGGCTGTCTGGTCAATGCTCATCTGGGCCGTGCTATTGGAGTCAAAATCTTCGGCCCTCTTGACTTCGGAATCGCCCTCGTCAACATATAGTGAGTACTGCAGCGATCGGGCGTCGAGCGGCACTTTGAAGTAGTCGTCCTGATTTGTCGCTTTCGCCATTTCTTCGCGTGAAAGAAGTGTTTCGTACATTTTTTCACCATGCCGGATTCCGATACGAATTATCTCCGGGTTGTCAACCCCCATCACCTTGGCGGTTGCTCTCGCCAATGTCTCGACCGTGCAAGCCGGGGCCTTTTTCACGAAGAGGTCGCCCGGTTCAGCGTAGAAAAACGCGTGCTGGACTAGGTCTACCGATTCTTGCAAGCTCATGACGAACCGGGTCATCGATCCGTCGGTAAGAGTGAGTGGTTTACCCTCTCGAATCTGCCGGACGAAGAGCGGGATAACTGAACCGCGCGAGTACATGACGTTTCCGTAGCGGGTGACAGACACCGTGGTGGGTGAACCAGGGTGATTGCGAGCAAACGCCTGTGCTGTCTTCTCCATGAGTGCTTTCGACATTCCCATTGCGTTGACTGGGTACACAGCTTTGTCCGTAGAGAGGCATACGACGGACTTTACGCCAGACTTGTGGGCCGCGTTAATGACATTTCGGCTGCCATCAATGTTTGTTTTGACGGCCTGATCTGGGAAGAACTCACAAGACGGAACCTGCTTGAGGGCTGCAGCATGAAAGACGAAATCGGCACCGACCAATGCGTTCTCAACGCTTTCGCGATCTCGAATGTCGCCGAGGAAGAACCTGAGTCGAGGATCATCCATGCGCGAACGCATCTCATCCTGCTTGGCTTCATCGCGGCTAAATATGTTGATCCTTGCCGCTCCCGATTCAAGTAGATTGCTTGCCATAGTGGAACCGAACGATCCGGTACCACCTGTAATTGCGATGCTGGCTCCGGCGAGCGAAGTCATTGTTGGTCCTTCCGATGGATGTCGTCGGCGAGTATACGTCCCAACACTCGCCATGCGTCCCGTTGCGATCTGGCGACCCATCCCGCGTCTGTTAGCCAGCTTTTGTTCTGTCGTTGGCCGAACCACAACATCTCCAACCGGCGGGCATGTCCATGCACAGAAGGACGTACGCGTGCGAGTATGAACGCAACTGTGACAAGGCTACGGGCAATTACAGACGGGATTTTAAGCGGATGTCGGTCACCGAGGTCTACAAGAAGACCGCCAGTAGTCACTCCCTCAGATGGGTGGGCGACTATAGGAGGTGGGCCTTCTTCGCATATGGCGAGGAACGCAATGGCATCCCCTACGTTCCCGATGAGAGCTTGCGCGCTGGCGGCGGACCCGCTTCCCGCCACGCTGGAGAATCTTGACCGCGCGAGCCTAGCAATCGCTCTGGTTGCCCCACGATCGACTCCGTGAACCCCCGGTGGGCGATAGACAACAGTGGTCGCATATTGAAGTGATTCGCTCTCCCCTCGGGCCTTGGATTCCGAATATGGGGAGAACGGAGCCATTTCTGGCGTCGAGTCGAGCGTGTGCCTTCTACCTTGGACAGCAGCGCTACTCACATGAACGAAACGCACTCCACGCTGAGAGCACTCCGCAGCGAGAAGTCCGGGCAAAATTCCGTTTGCGGCTAGCATCTCCGCCTTGTTCGTGCCGGTTGCATCTGGCACTCCTGCAGCATTGACTAGTGCGGAGCAGTGATCAAGATGATCACGGAGAATTGCCATCGATAATTCGGATTTCGGTCGCAGCGTGGCGGCGTTTACGCGCGGAGTTTCTAATCGAATCGCTTCGTGGCCGCGCGCTTCGAGCGAGGAGCAAACCGCAGTGCCAATGAACCCTGACGAACCGACAACTAAAACACGTGCCACGGCCGTCACCGATGCTTACGGTGCTGGAGCAAGAGTTCCTCGAGCGAATCGCCAACGGTCTTTTCGGAGAAGTTCGCTTGGTAGTACTTGTACGCACTTTCACCGAATCTAACCCACGCTGGAGGGCCTAGATTCGCCATCTGCGCAACTGCATCGGCTAGTGCTTGCGGATCATTGGGAGGTGCTGTGAAGCCGCAGCTGGCGTCGCGAACGACTTCGGCAGCGTCGCCTGCGGCGGCAGCGATAATCGCCTGACCCGCTGCCATATTCGCCTGAATCTTGCTCGGCATAGTGGCCCGATATAGGGGTAGATCCTTAAGAGTCACCAGTTGCGCATCTGCGAGAGCGAGAATATCTGTCATGTTTTCGAATGGTTGAGGAGGAATGAACGTGACATTATCAAGTCCGAGTTCCTCAGCTCGCTGGGTGAGCTGATCTCTTTTGACTCCGTCCCCTACCAGGGCGAAACCGATGTCTCGTCGCGCACGAAGTAGCGAGGCAGCGTCGATCAGAGAATCCAGGTTCTGCATTTCGCCAAGGTTACCGGCGTACATTACGTTGAACTCTCTCGTTACGCCAAGGGTTCTGGCAAGTTCGTAGTCACGTGCTGCTGGGCGAAACGACGATTCCTCCGCCCAGTTCGGAACAACGCTAACTTTGTGTTGTGAAACTCCCCGATCTACAAGTAGATCTACCATTCCGGGTGAAATTACTGCGATATGGGCTGCTCTTCGATAAATCTCATTACAGTATGCGTGAAGAGCTTTCTCCATCGTGTACTTGGTCGACTTGTTCACGAAATCGCTTGAAGTAACAGTGTCAGGCCAGAGGTCTTGGATTTGCATGACATACGGGATGCCGTTGAGGGCCCGAAGGGGTCCCGCAGCCGTAGCGACAGTTGCGGGTGACGAATAAACAAATACGACGTCCGCTTTACGAAGCAAGACTGGTGCGGCAATCGCTGATGTGACCGCGTAGCTCAAATAGTTGGCCATCCTGCGACGGGCGTTGTCGTCATGACTTGGGTAGGTCGGTACTCTGTGAACGTTTACCCCACTAATTTGCTCACGCATGTAGGGGCGGATACGGTACCCGTCGAACACCCGGCCAGCCGGATAGATGGGGTACCCGGTCAATACGTCAACTTCGTGCCCGCGACGGAGAAGAGCCCGAGCGATCGTGCCCGGCCCGGCAGCGGCGCCGCCCTCTGGGTCGAACCAGTGGCTCAGCATACCAATTCTCACTCGGATCCCGTCCCGTCCTGGAAATGTTTATTGACATGGCGCGATGAACCTGACGTTCCGATGTGGGACGCTAGTCCCATGTCCAAGACCACACTACTTGCGGGGGCAACTGCAGCTGCCGTCACTACGGCAGTCATGCCCGGCTTAGTCCGGATTCTTCGCGCGCACAACCGAGTGGACGTTCCCAACGCCCGATCCTCGCACGTCGTACCAACTCCTCGCGGCGGAGGGGTCGCATGCGTAGCCGGGATTACTGCGGGGTTGATCGTGGTTCGACTCAGCAGGGCCCAAGTTTCCACGAAAGTCAGTGTTGGAACCGCAGTACTAACTGCGGTCGGTTTCCTTGACGACAGGTTCCAGTTGCCTGCGGCGCAGCGCCTTGGTGCGCAGGCCGTGACAGGAGCGGTGGTTGGGCTTGCGTGCGGCGGTTGTTCCACTCCAATCGTGGGCGTGGTCCTGGTGCCCGCGATCGTGAATTCATTCAATTTTATGGACGGAATCAACGGAATTTCCGGCGGGCAGGCGGCAGTGTGGTCGGCATTTGCTGCCGCACGCCTGGACAGTATCGGCCTTTTCGAAGATGCAGCCTTCGCGCATACCATGCTCGGCGCAAGTGTTGGCTTCTTGCCTTGGAATCTTCCGTCTGCGAAAGTTTTTCTCGGCGATGTAGGAAGCTATCTCTTTGGCTCAGTAATTGCTTTTGCAACGCTCGACTGTTGGTCAAAAAGCAAGTTCGAAGCTATTCTGCTCGGTGTTCCCTACTCTGTTTATCTTGCAGATACTGGCTGGACGATACTGCGCCGATTGTCACGCGGGGAGCAATTGACTGTGGCCCATCGGGAACATATTTATCAACAGCTAGTTGATCTTCCCCGCGTCGAGCACTGGCACGTTTCCGTCTTCGTTTCTTCGCTTTCGCTCCTGAGTACACTGGCAGTGCGAAAAGTCGGACTATCGGCACTGATACCTATAATTGTCGGCTATTTGCTGACCCCGGCTGGCGTTCGTCACCTAATCAGGGCCGCGGCAAATTCGAGTAGGTTCTCCGGGTGAATCGGCTCGTCGTTTTCGGGCTTGCGCACCTATTTTCGGGCAGAAGCGCCCAACGCTTCTTGTAGGTAACTCATGGATTTTTTCTTTTCGACTTGCAATCTCGCTTCGACCGCCTCCCAGTCGGGGATTGTTAAGTCGTACGAAGTTGGTTTACTGGCTGAGTCCACGAGTCTGGACTGCAGGCCAAGCTGGGCCAGCAAAGACTCGAACCGTGCACGACCGCGCGATTTGTTTCCGATCGCTATAAATGGTTTCCTAAAAATTATTGCGAATACGGTTCCATGGAAAGAATCTGTGAGAATAAATTCGGCAGACTCGAAATTGCGAAGCCATTCTTCAACAGACTTCATGCGCTGTGGCCGGCTCTTTTTTGTAGTCGATAGATCTGCGCTTTGGTTCGGCAGGAAATGGAAAGCTTGCAAGCCCAAGTTTCTCGAAAGGTCCTCAGAGATGCGTTCATTCTCAGGATTCCAGTCCAGAATGTACGTAAGCAGTCGCCCGTGGGCGCCGCATAGAGTGCCTTTGTCGCGTTGGCATAGGTAGGAATAGTCCTCTGCCTCAAGAAGTAGTGCTGGATCGATGTGCTGCTCGGCGTCCACCCCCCATGCTTCCTTGCAGATCTGTACTCCAGACGCTTCGCGAACCGATATGCGGTCGAACAACTGGACTAGAGAACGTGACTCTGCAAGGGTTTTTCGACTATATTCTATAAGCTGGTCCGCACCGAATGAGGCAGCGTATGAGATTCTTAGCAGCGAGTATTTGCGTGCGTAATTTAACAACTGCGTCGGGACATCCGCATAGCCGCCTCTCCAAACTTGGTCGCTGCCAACCACGATTACGCTGGTTTCTGACAGTATTCGATTTCTTTCTCTGCGGGAGACTCCGAAAAGGTCAACAGTCTGAATGTTCGTTGTAACGAACGGTTTGGTCAATTGCTGGAGGTCCTCCGCGTCCACCACTTGGCGTACAGGGGCCGGATTGGGGCTCAGCTTAAGGTATTTCCTAATCGCGTAGCGGATTCGTCTCGCAATGTATGGTGAGGATTCTGGGCGCCAGCTTGAGTTGATGGTGGTAGCAACAAAGCCCATTTCTCTGATTGTTCGCTGGAGCGCGTACGCTTGCATTGTTCCGCCGTAGTTTCCACCCAGCGGGTGAAGGGTGGATATTAGGACCTTTTGCGCGGCAGCTTTTCTCGTCTCGGTTAGCCTATTGGTTCGGCTCATTTTTCCTCTTGTTTCTTAATCGGCTCTCCCGCGAGAGCGGCGCTACTGTGTAACTGCAGATTTCTTATGTATCGTATCGAAGGGTTTCGGTTCCCTTTGGAGTTACGGATGGCCGGTGGACTGTAAATCTCTTTGCTCCAATGTTCGGGCCTGGGCTTGGCGCTACAATGGGTCTGCTTTCCAATCATTTTCTAGTTCTGGTTTCACTTCCGCGAGCTATGGCCCTCCCGTTGAATCAAAGACTGGCAGAAGGCCCTATGCTGGTGCCAAGATGTGGATTTCCTTCGAGAAAAGTGATGAAATTGAGAACCCTTCGGGCGTGTCCGGAATGCTCAAGAGGTGTCTCGCCAAGTCATGGGCGCGCTCGCTCCGCGTCACAGGACTTTTTGATTAATTCAACGTATGCGATTTAGGAGACGCCGAAGGTACTTCTGACTGTGTATCGGCATGCGTGCAAGAACTTTTTCAGACCGCGCAGTTGCCGATACGGCGTCGTACTTGCGGATGATCGGCGCCATTCGCTTCCGGAAAACATTGAAGTCTGATCTTTTCTTGGCTTCATTGAACGCGTCGAATGACTCGAAAGAACTGCGCCTGCGCAGTCGCACAAGGTCTATTCTCTTGGCGTCTGCGGTGGCATAGGTTGGTGGAACTCGTTTGGAGGGATGCTTTATGCGCATTGCATCGTCATCCGCAGTTCTGACAGAAAGTCCAATTCTGCGATGCCTGATATTGCCGGCTTGGGTTTCAAATACTTCCTCTTCATCGAGTTCCTCCAATACTACTTCTGCATCAACTACTCCCTCGCGAAGAATTGAATCCAAGTGTTCTGCTCGAACAACTACCACGTTATGACCTAGTGGGTCCGATTGGAAGCGTGGCAGCCAAGCGTCTCCGAGGCTGATGTCTGCGAGCTCGGCAAAGACATCGTCGCAATAGTTGCATGCGTTTGGCTGAAAGAAGGCGTGGCCCCAGTTCGACCCAATCATTTCGAAGTTCGCACGTTCGTGCGTCTGTCGATCGCTGGCCGCAGTTGCTGAGAACTTATATCTGTTCGCTGGAGCCATTGGGTCCTTGACACGAAAGTCAACTGACAGGAGGTTCTGAGGCTCAACGTCGACTTGCCACGCCAAAGATTCCGCAAATCCAGTGCTCTTCATGTGTCCGCAGACTAACCCGATGGTGACGGGTATGCAGTCTTTGGCCCAATCGTCAACCATCTGTAGTTGCCTTATCGCCTTGATGTGACAAGGGATTCCTATGAATGCATACTTTCCGCCTTGTTGGCGTGCGGACTTCAGTGCTTTAGAGAATTCGACTGGGTAGTAAATAGATTTACGGTTTCTGAGGAGGTCTTCTACTGAGTGGGAAAGGCCGAATTGAAAAAGGGGACCTTCGGGACCGTCGCTGGACTTCACGTGAATTATTCCATTTACCGTGCCCTGGGTGAGGAGCTTAGACGCGATCCAAGATACTAGCCCGCCGGACGAGGACCCTACTCGTACTTCGTCAGACGATACCCGACCTGCGTAAAGTGATGAATAACGCCCTATGGCGGAGGATTTATGAGGAAGTTTACCGTATAGAATCGTCCCCAATTCGTCCTCGTTTGTTGACCCGTCCGAGAATGGGCAAACTTGGTCAAGCAAATCGCTGGAATCTGAGCCTAATTTGGCTACGTATAATCCGTCGCGGTTTAAGTCGATCGATGTATCTTCCCCAGCGTATACGCATCCACCGCATCCGATGCAGCAGTTGTTTTCGAGGACTTCGCGGATGCCGAAGGTGTGGTTCTTGGACATGAAGGTTCTCTCTCTAGTGGTGTGATTGAGCTGTGTCAGGAAGCCTGTGGACGTTCAGTGTTTTCGCACTCCACGCTGTCTATTCGTAGAGGTGAACAATTTGCTCTTCTTCTTGCCTTAGTGTTCATCCGTCTTACGGTACTCCCAATTCTGGATGCAGTGGATGGTTGTAGCCCCCGGTTCCAGACTGCGTGGCGGTGGAGCGTTGGTGCCTCGGCGAGGCGTGGAAATAAGTCGGTTCAGACGCTACTCGGTGACACCCCAGGATCCGATGTGGCCATCCTGCTCGCCGAGGGCATCTGCCACGCTTTTGAGTTGGGATGGCCTCCGAAAACTCTGTGATCACTGGAGTCTTCACTCGCTCGCTCTACCCACACAGTAACTGGTCGCAGTATGCGCAGGGTGCGGTCCTGCCATGCGTTTGCGTGAGTACGGCGAATGTCAGGTGACCCTTGGCCAATCTGCGGCCTCCCATCCAGGCTGGGCGTTCAGGTTTCGCGACAGCAACCAGGTGTACTTCGTCTTGTACCTCGTTCGGCGCGTACGGAAGGAACTGAATTAACCGACTCGCACGCACGTTCCGTCGAGTATCTGTGTTGCTAGCATTGCTCAGGCATGCCACGGCGAGCATGAACCGGCTGAGGGAAATTGGATTGAATTATTGGCAAGAACCTGTGAGCAGCGTTCAGTTGCTCCGATTAATTATCACTAGGTTGACTGTTCCGATTGCCTGTTGCTGCTCGCTGCAATGTCTCTGCTCGTCCGAGATTATTTCGTCAGCCGCCAATCGTTTTTTCATCAGCTTAACAAAGGTTGCGAGTCGTGTGTCAAAGGTGTTGTTTCCGATTCTTCCCTTTTTGAGTGTTTCTTCGGTCGTGGGAAGCTTGTATCGAAAATTGTAAGAATTAGCGAGAGTATCGCCGCAGCCGTGCGCTTCGGGTCATTTCTCTGAATTCGGGTGCCGATCATTTTCCAAATTTTGTCGATTCTAGTCGGCCAAGTTTCTTTCGCAAGCACAACAACTTAACCGATTAATGTCAGGGTCGTTTCGGGTCGGTCTGGTCCAATCGGGCCCCAATTTGTGCTCGCAGTCCTGCGTAAGATCGTCGTGGACGTCTCGGACTGTGCCGGTTGAGGCCCGAGTCGGCGGTCAGCAGTTCGAGCTGGAATCGTTGTATGGACGTCCCAAGCTGGGCGCATAATCCTTGCCTACGTTGATCTGCGCGAGGCCGGTGCAACTGAAAGGGTGAGATGAGGTGGGTGGCGCGCTATTGTGTGCCTCACGCTGACCAAATTCCTGTTGTCAGTCTGGTCAGGCTCGGGGGCATTTCCATGGCGCACACATCGATCCGGGGCCCAATGGTCGGGGGCTGCTTGCTCCTCGTCGCGGCAGTCCTAGGGACGGCCATGTCCGCATGTTCGCCCGACGCGCCGCAGTCCGCGACGGAGGCGCAGCCGCCGGCCCCGACCGAGACGAAGGAGCCCGTGCGCGCCGTCGACATCGCCGCAGGTCAACAGGACGGGCCGGTCGACGTGGAGGTCGACGGCGGCGCGGAGGGCGTCGGGGTGACCTTCCGAGAGATCACCATCGAACCCGGGGCCGGGACCGGGGAGCACTGCCACTACGGGCAGCTGATCGCCGTGGTGGAGCAGGGCGAACTCACCCACTACGCCGACATCTATCCCGGCGGCGTTCACGTCTACAGCGCCGGTGAGTCGATCATCGAGGGCGCGGGTTACCCGCACGAGGGGCGCAACGAGGGTGACGAGGACGTGGTGCTGATGGTGACCTACGTGATCCCCGAGGGAAAACCGCTCGCCGAGCCCGATCTGGCGAAGTGCGACCACTGAGTCGCACGGTTAGTCGTCGTCGGTGAGTTCCGGGTCGACGTCGTCGTCGGTGGGCACCACCACCAGTTGTTCGGCCACGTCGGCTGGGTTGGCCTCGCGGGTGGGGTCGTCGACGCTCACCTCGGGCGAGTACTCCTCGGCTGCGGTGACGGGATCCGGCTCCGGGGTGTACTCGTCCGGATCGGGGCGGTCCTCGGCAAACATCTCAGGCTCCTCCTTCTCCCTCTGATTAGTGCCTCTGAGGCCGCGGATAGCGCGCGGCCTGTCGTGTCTCCACCCTTAGCATCCTGCGGCGGACGGTGCCAGGGGTCGGCGAGGCGTACCTTGGGCCGCACTCACACGCCCAACCCAGGAGGCCCCTCATGGCAGATCCGCTGTCGAAGCCCTGTCCACGGGCGGAGGCCGCGACGGCCACGTCCGCACCGAGGACGGCGCGGTTGACCTGGAGATGGCCCCGCCCACCGAGCTCGGCGGGTCGGGGGAGGGCAACAACCCCGAGCAGCTGTTCGCCGCCGGGTACGCCTCCTGTTTCCACTCCGCGCTGCAGAGCGCCGCGCGGATGAAGAAGGTCAAGATCGACGGTTCCTCGGTCGGCGCCCGGGTCTCGCTGGTGGCGTCGGGAGAGCAGAGCATCGACCTGACCGTGGACCTCGAAGTGGTGATCCCCGGCCTGGAGTCCGAGCAGGCCGACGAGCTGGCCAAGCTCGCCCACGAGCTTTGCCCCTACTCCCGCGCCACCAAGAGCAACATCGAGGTCAGCGTCTCGGTCTCCGACGACTGACGCCCTCGGGGGCTAGCCGGCGTCGCGGTGCGGGGCTATCACCGCGCGTCCGCTGACCTTGCCGTCGACAAGCTTCTGGTAGACCTCCAGGGCCTGGTCCAGCGGATACACGTGGACTTCCGGGCTGATCTTGCCCGCCCGGTACAGGTCCACCACCTCGTGGAGGTCCTCGAGGGTCCCCCAGTAGGTGGAGGAGAAGTTGACCTCGTACGGCAGGCGGAAGACGTTCCAGGGGAAGTCGGCGCCGGCCAGACCCACCACGGTCACCGAGCCCTGCTGAGCCACGCTGGCGGCGGCGAGCTCGAGGGTCGGGGCCGCGCCGACGAAGTCGAACACCGCGGTGACGCCCCGGCCGCCGGTGAGCTCAGTGAGCTTCTCGGCGGCGCCCTCGCTCGGGATGCCGATCGCCCCGTCTTTCTCCGCGGCGGCGACGGCCTCCGGCTTGGTGTCAGTGGCGTAGACGGTTGCCCCGGTCATGGCCCGGAGGATCTGCACCCCCACCAGGCCCAGGCCGCCCAGGCCGATGCACAGCGCGGTCGCGCCCGGGGTGGTCAGGTCGGGCAGCACCCGCTTGATGGCGTGGTACGGGGTAAGGCCGGCGTCCGCCAGGGGAGCGGCGGCGACGGGGTCGGCGTCGCCCAGGGGGATGAGGTTGCGCGCGTTGGTGGTCATGTACTCGGCCATGCCGCCGTCACGACCGAGGCCGGTGGCCAGGTAGCCGACTGACGGCACGTCCTGGCAGTACGTGTCCTGTCCTCGCGAACACGGCTTGCACCGCCCGCAGCCGATCGGGCCGTAGACCAGGAACGCCTCGCCGGCGTTCAGGCCGGTGACGCCGGGGCCGAGCTCCTCGATCCATCCGGAGACCTCGTGGCCCAGGGTGAACGGCGGGCTGAGGAACCCGGTGGGGTCGCCGGGGAACTCGTGGAACAGGCCCACATCGGAGTGGCAGGCGCCGGAGCCGGCCACCTTGAGCAGGACCTCGCCCGGGCCGGGAGTGGGCTTGTCGACCTCTTTGAGTACGGGGAAGGTCTTGAAACCCTCGAACACGACTGCCTTCATGGCGGCGCTCCTCGCTGACTCGCCTGAGGGCGCAACGGAAGAGTGACGCCCGTCACAATTGTGCCCGATTCTGCATACGTTCGGGGTGCGGTCGCCTCGTCGTCGTCGCCCTTCTTCTTTGTCCTTCGGTCAGGTCCGGGTCTGCTGCTCGCGGTCCCGCTCCGCGCTCCGCCGCGGGCGCCAGACGGGCTCGAGGGCGGCGTCCTCCTCGGCGGTGGCGACCCTGAAGGGGGGGTCGGCCGGCGTGGGCAGCCCCTGACGTTCCTGGCCCCTGGTGGCGCGCAGGCTGGCGACAACCGAGACGGTGAGGACTGCCGTGATGACCG